>CANDBG010000022.1 GCA_947382875.1 uncultured Oscillibacter sp.
ACTCTCTTGGGCTGCTGAAGCACACTCACTCTATCCCGTGCAATGAGACTAGCCTGTTCGTTGGCCTTTTCCTCCATGGACAGCAGGCCGTTTTTCCGGGCGATCTGCGCCAGCTCGACCAGCTGGTCAATGTAGCTGGTAGGATTGAACAGCTTGTTGTTCAGAATGATTTTGAAATGCTTTGGCATCGCTTTCAGCATGGAGCCTGGAAAACTGGCCGCCACAATGAACAGCGTACAGCCGATGGTAATCAGAATCGAGGCCGCATCAAAGAAATTGACCAAATTCTCGGGTTTTACAATAAACTCAAATGCCGGGAAAATGTTTATTGTCGTGATACAGCCGAACAGGAACACGCCAAGAGCGCCGACAATACCGATAATATAGTTTATATTCATGAAACAGCTTCACTCCTCCGTTCACGGACGCCGAAACCCGGCCCGCGAGTTTCTCTATATGATCAACGCTTGTCCGTTACGGCGATCTCCCGATGGATGTCCTGAACCTTGGCGTTGTAGACGGCAATTTTTTCGATAATGTCCTCCACGGTCTCCCGAACCAGGTAATAATCGTGGTTCATCATAGTGATCTTGACTTCCGGGATACATTCAATGTGTTCAATTTGCAGGTGGTTCACCAGGAATTTTTCATGATTTCTTTTCGTTAAAACAATCATATGAAACCGCCTTTCCCTCTTGCCCGCCGGGACGTTTTTTCCGCCCCGGCGGGCTGCTTGGTTCTTATTGATTGCGGCGCTTATGCTTACCGCTTCATGTTGACCAGTTCCTCCAGCATGGAGTCGGTCACGGTGACAATTCTTGTGTTGGCCTGATAGCCGCGCTGGGTGGTGATCAGTTCGGAGATTTCCGTTGCAAGGTCGGCGTTGGAGCCTTCCAGGAAGCCGGAAATCAAGGTCGTTTTACCGGTGCCTCCGACAGCCGCCTTCGCACTCAAAACGTCGGCCAGGGTTGCGTCGGTGTTGCCACCTGTACCGCCAGTACCACCCGTGCCGCCAGCCGCGGCAAGGTCGACCCGACCTCCGTTGACATATTCAATACCGCCGCCGCCTACGCGGGACAGTTCCTTACCAACACCGCCAACGGTAGCGATTTCCAAATCGCCCGCACCATCGCGGCACTGGTAGTAGTGACCGCCGTCATGGGTTAAACCATTGGGGTTTGTGGGGTTGCCTACGGCAATGTAACCAATCGTGATTTGTTCCTTTGTGGCCTTGACGATACCAGTAATTGCGCCGGTAGCGCTTACCGAAATACTTTCCAGGGTCGCAATGCCAAACTCGCGCTTTGTTGCGGTATCCGTGCCTGTGCCTGTACCGCCTTGGTTTGTGGGGGGATGCTGTTCAATATATTCGCTATAACTTTGGAGTTTCATCTGTGGCGCGCCATCCGTAGTCGCAGCTTTCAGATACTCACCTTCCACAATTCCATCCGAGTTCGCACCATTCGCACCGGCTGTACCAGTTTTCGCCACGGGCCAGCGGAGCTTGTAGACGGTTTCCGTCAGTGCATTATTATTTTCATCCGTTACCGGATCACCATTATCATCCAACACCGGTTCTTCCACCATCTCATATTCCGGCAAACGAATGGGAACGAGCTGGTCGCTGACGATAGGCTTGCCCTCGTTGTCATAGCCCACTACCTGGAAACCATACACGGCATCCAGATTCTGGTTGGCAAAATAGCCGTCTTCCTTAAACTGGAAGTTGCCCACACGGGTTAGCGTCAGACTCTTAAAGGAATTCGGGTTTGTGGGGTCAATTACGTCCGCCACGTCCTTCTGTCCCACCAGGAAAAATCCGTCGCCGTCCAGCATACAATCCGTCGGCATACCAGGGTTATAGCTGCCGGTGGTCATGTTCAGGTCAATGGTGCTGATGCGCACGCCGTAGCCGATCTGCGAAGGGTTGCGGCCCGCCATGGTAGCGGTGCCGTCCGCGCCGCTGGTGTATTCTGTGTAAACCGAGTCCTCGAAAACGGTCCGCTTGGATTTATAACCAACCGTATTTACGTTTGCAACGTTGTTACCAATGACATTCAGCTTCTGCATATGGGTTTTCAGGCCCGCAATCGAAGCGTACATTGCTCCAGTCATAAGCGAAAATGATCTCCTTTCGAGTTGTGGCGCCGTTTCCGGCCCGTCAATCGGGCGGGCTGGAATGGCCTCCGTAAGCCGGTCCTGCCATTGCTCCCTTAAAGGAACACGGCGCCGTCAATGTTCGTGAAAACGCTGTCTTTCATTTCGTCCTGTGTAATCGCGGTGATGACCCGTCCATGGGGCACATTGATGATGAAGGCTTTCTCCGTGTCCATCGCCAGGATGTTCGTCGCACCCTTGGCCTGCGCCCGCACCATGCTGCCTTTCAGCTGGTCAATGAGGCTGGGGGTAATTTCAATGCCCCGTTCCTCCGCCCGCGTTTTTGCGTGCTTGGAGAATTCGACAGGTTTCGACAGCTCCTGCTGAAGCATCGCGCCAAACCCGCCGTCCGCCTCCCGGCGCACCTCAATCCCGGACTGCGCCGTTTGCGGTAATATGGTTCCCTGGCTTCTGATCCGGTCAATCATCGCGTTCACCTCAGGTCTTGGTATCGGTCCCGGGAGTTTCCTCCGGCTTCTGCTCCGGCTTTTCGTCGGGCTTCTGCTCCGGCTCAACGGGCTTGGTGGTGTCGCCGGGCTTGTCGACGCCCTCCGTCTTGTCGTCTTCCGCGCCGTCGCCTTCAACCTTGTCGTCGTCCTCCGCCGGCTTCTCCGGCAGGCGGCCCACCGCCAGGATCTCACTCATCCGGTAATACTTGTCGTTGTCCATGAAGACCACTTGCTCGCCGTTATACTGGCCCGTGCCCGTGACCTTGCCCGTGTATTCGATCAATTTGCCGTCGCTGTCGTAGCCGTTGGCGACCGTCACCTCCTGGCCCACCAGGGACGCCGCGTAACTCATGATGGAAGCGTCCGTCATGTTCACCATCGCCTGCACCATCTGCATCTGTACCATCTGGTTCAGCATATCGCTGGTGTCCATGGAATCGTCGATGCCCTGATTCGTCAGCTGGGTAATCATCAGCGTGATGAAATCAGTCATGTCGAGGCTCATCGGATCTTTTTTCTTGATGGCCGCCGCCTGGTTTGCGCCAGACTCCGCCGCACCCCATAAAGAACCAACATCGCCCATGTAGCTGCTCATTGCGTCACATCCTTTCCCGGTTAAAATGTCTCATCCGGGCCGATCAGGCCCAGACGCAGCTGCTGAAGGAAATCCTCGCTGTTCTGCGTGTGTTCCCGACGCTGCTGCTGCTGTTGCTGCTGTTGCTGTTGTTCCTTCTGCTGGTCAAACAGGTTCTGCTGCTGGGATTCCTGGTGTCTGGGGACCTCCACCTGAACCTCCTGCTGGGTATTGCGGCCCAAAAGCGCCTCCAGGCCCGACAGATTCTTTTCCAGGATGCCCTGGGTCCGGCTGTTTTCGGCGTGGAGCTGTACCAGCAGACCGCCATCCTCGCGGAGCGTCAGTTCAACGTGGATTTTGCCCAGGCTGTCCGGGTTCAGCTGGATTTCGACTTTCGTTTCGCCCTTGGCAAGCGCCTTTTCCAGCTGCTTCCCTACCTGAACCTCCACCGGCTCCTGGGTTTTTTCCGCTTCGGGGGCCTCGCCCACCTTCACCGGAACGGCGCGCACATCCTCGAACACCGGCCGTTCGGCCATGCCCTCATGAACTTCAACCGTTTCATCGGTTTCCGGTTTTCCATCCTCCCGGGTCCGGGCCTCGACGTTCCGCTCCTTCGGCTCCGCGGTTTCCTGGGGGGCTTCCGGTGCCTTGACGGGCGTTACATCCGCCTCCACCGCCTCGGCTTCCGCCGGGGGGGCGTCGGGGACCTCCACCGTCTCCACAGTTTCCATCATTTCCGGTTCGGCGTCCAGCGGGACATCCACGGTCGCCGTTTCCACCTCTGTCGGCAGAACGACAGCCATTTCCACAGTCTCCGCCGCTTCCACGGTTTCCACCACCACTGCCGCAGTCTCCGGCGTTATGACTTCCTCCACCGGTACCACCGGGTTTTGGAGCATCGCCATCGCGGCCAGAACCATTTGCTTTTCCAGCTCCGGATCATTCTGCACCGGCTTCGGAGCGCCCTCTGCGGGAACCTCCTGGGTCTCGGACGTTTCGCCCGTTCCCGCTGCCGGCTGGCCCTCGCCGGGCTTGACGCCCTCGCCGCTGCCCTGAGACTCCTCCATCAGCTTCTGAAACCCCTCCGGGTCACTGTTCTTGCTTCCCGCAGAAGGCTTGCTGCCATTGGGGGTCTGCATCAGGTTCAGCATGATTAACTGTTCCATGTGCATCTACCTCCTTTCCTTCAAGATTCTATTTCCAAACGGCGGAACCCCGCCGGTTCGGACGCATTTACGCGCTGGCGGCATTCGCCCGGGTACTGCTCACAAATTCTTCAATGAACTGTTCGTCGCTCTTGAGAACGGCCTTATTGTAATCCTCCAGCTTCCGTTCCTTGAGTTTTTCGATGGAAGAAGTTTCCTTTTTAGCCTCTATGACTTCCTCGCGTTTTTTTTCTTCCGCCTCCCGCAGCGTCTCCAGCCGGACGGTCTCCCGCTGAATTTCCATTTCAATGGCCCGCAGGCCCGACTGATACATCAGCACGTCGGTAATCGGAAGACCCGCCTCCGCCCTTTGGCGGTACTCGTCGTTGTAATCGTGATAGCGCTGCTCAAGGGTTCCCACCACGTCCTCCTGGGCGTGGACTTTCGCGAGAATTGCGGCATGTTCGCCCCGCAGGGCGTCCAGCACCTGCTGCTTGTAGGACAGCACGGTATCCAAGGCAAATTTAAACTTCTTCACTTGGCAGAATCCCTTCCCTCAACTGTTTTCCGTACATCTTTCATATATATGCTGCTCTAATGCAAAATGACCTTTAACTTTTCGATACACTCTGTATAACTGAACGCCTCGTTTACATCCTGCATTAAAAACCCGTTTACCGCGTCGATTTTGGACAACGCGTAATCCAATTTCCGGTTGGTCCCCGGCTTATACGCGCCGATGGCCACCAGGTCCGCATTTTTCTCATAAACACTCAAAATATCCCGCACCTGGGACGCCAGCTGCCGGTGTTCCACCGACACAATTTCCGTCATCAAACGGGAAATGCTGGCGCTCACGTCAATGGCCGGATAATGGTTTCCGTTGGCCAGGGCGCGGGAGAGCACGATATGTCCATCCAAAATGCCGCGCACAGTGTCGGCAATTGGTTCGTTGGTGTCGTCGCCCTCCACCAGCACGGTGTACACGCCTGTAATGGACCCCCGCGTAAAATTTCCGCTTCGTTCCAGCAGCTTCGGCATTTCCGCGTACATGGAGGGCGTATAGCCGCGGGACACCGGCGGCTCGCCGATGGCAAGGCCGATTTCCCGCTGAGCCATGGCGAAACGGGTCAGCGAGTCCATCATGAGCAGCACGTCGTATCCCTGATCCCGGAAATACTCCGCGATGCCCGTCGCCACACTGGGGCATTTCATCCGCAGCATGGCAGGCTGGTCAGAAGTTGCCACAACCAGCACAGAGCGGCGCATCCCCTCCTCGCCCAAATCCTTCTGGACGAATTCGAGAACCTCCCGGCCCCGTTCGCCCACCAGAGCGATGACGTTGATGTCCGCTTTCACATTTTTGGCAATCATTCCCATCAGCGTCGACTTTCCGACGCCGGAACCAGCAAAAATACCGATTCTCTGTCCTTTTCCAATGGTAATCATGCCGTCTATGGCCTTGACGCCGAACTCCATCCGCTCCCGGATCGGGGGCCTCTGGAGCGGGTTGATGTAAGAACCGCTGACGCAGTACGGCTCGCCGCCCTCAAAGGGGGCCTTGCCGTCAATTGGCTGCCCCATGGCGTTGATGATACGGCCCCGCAGGAATTCCCCTACCCGCAGGGTCAGCTGGCGGCCGGTATTGCGCACGAAATTCCCGGCGGAGATGCCATTCATATCCGAATAAGGCATGAGAAGGATATGGTCATTCTTGAACCCCACCACCTCAGCCGTCACCTGTCCGCCGGACTCGCCGTTGTAAATACGGCAGATATCCCCCACGGCCGCATGGCCGCCGGAGGCTTCAATGGACATTCCGACAATATTCTCAATTTTTCCGGTCAGGCTGTACGTCTCCGCACTGTTCACCTGTCGAATCATCTGCCGGAACATAAACACTCCTTACTATTTCCGCGAATGGATTGGTTCCAGGCGGATCGCCCCTCGGCGTCACACGCCGCCGAAATTCATGCCGCCCTCGTAACCGCTCGCCGGCGCGTCCGCCAGGAGGGTTCGAATGTTGTTTAACTGTGTTGCGGCGCTGGCGTCAATGATTTCGTCCGGCATTTCAATAATGCAGGTCCCGGCCTCATCGTCCGCCATAGGAATAATCCGAACCCGGTCGGACAGCGACGAGAGAGCCGCTGTCAGCGCCGCGGGAACCTTTGTAAAATACTTGGCATCGCATTCCGCGATATAAATATGCGCCCATTCCCGGCGTTTCCGTTTGTCCACCGCCGTCTGAATCATCCGGCCAATGACCTCTGAACTGCTCTTCAGGCTCACGCACACCACTTTTTCCGCAATGGCGATTGCCAGGTCCCGCAGTTCTTCTACATTGTCATCCATCTGCCGGTCCAGGGCTGCGCCGGCTTTCTGCAAAAACTTTTCGACTTCCGCCGAAAGCTCCGCGGCCTGCTGGGCCTGCGTTTGCCGGTTTTCCTCCAGCGCCTGGGCCACGCCCTGAATCACGCCTTCGGCCCGGCCTTCTTCAAAGCCGTCCTTCCGAACGGCAGCAAATAATTCTTCGGCTTTTTGCTTCGCCTCGGCCTCCGCCTGTTCCAGAATTTCCTGCGCCCGCTTCTCCGCGTCCTGCACAATCTGTTCCGCCTGAATCTGCGCGTACAGGACCGGATCATCTTCCGGCTCCGGCTCTGGCGCTGGTTCCGGTTCAGGCGCACGCTCCTCCTGAGGCAAGAGGGGCGCAGGGCCGTCCTCCTCGCTGTCAAACGACGGCAGGGCGGTCCCGGCATCCTCCAAAATAATATCCTCTGCATTGGGGAACTGGTATGGCTCGGCTTTCGGTCGGCTTAACCGTTTCCAAATACTAGGCAATGATATCGTCCTTTCCGCCCTTCAGGATGATGATTTCACCCTTCTCCTCCAAGCCGCGAATAATACCAACGATCCGTTGCTGGGCCTCCTCCACGTCCTTCATACGGACATTGGAAGTGATTTCCAGGTCGTCCTTGATATTCTGGGCCATACGGCTGGACATATTGCTGAACAATTTGTTGGCAACCTCCGAATTGGCCGCCTTGAGGGACAGCACCAGATCCCGCGGGTCGCAGTCGCGGACGAAGCGCTGTACCGAACGGTCGTCCATGGTGACAATATCCTCGAAGACAAACATCCGCTTCCGAATCTCGTCCGCCAGCTCCTGGTCGTGGTCGGCCAGGCCGTCGAAAATATTTTTCTCGCTGGTACGGTCCAAATTGTTCATCACATCGGCCACGTAATCGATTCCGCCCACCTTGATATTGGTACTCGTCATGATGCTGGAGAACTTGTGCTGCATCTCGTCCTGAACGATCTTGATGGCCATGGGGGACACGCTGTCGATCTTGGCAATGCTCTCCACCACCTGAATTTGCTTCCGTTCGTCCAACTGGGAGACCACGCCCGCCGCCTTGTCGGCGTCCACGTAGGACAACACCAGTGCAATCGTCTGGGGCCGTTCGTTCTGGAGGGCCGACAGCAGCGACTTGACATCCGCCTTGTCCATGAAGGCGAAGTCCCGGTTTTTGAGGGACTTTGTTACCTTGCTCAGCAGGTCCGAAGCGGCCTGTTCGCCGTAAGCCTTTTCCAGAACGGTCCGGGCATATTCCAGACCGCCTTCAGTTACAGCCTTGTTGGTCAGGCAAATCTGATAAAACTCGTTGAGGACCTCCTCAGTCATGTCGGAGTCGAGGAAGCCCAAACGGGCCACCTCAAGCGTCAGCAACTCCACATCCTCGGGTTCCATGTACTTATAGAGCAGGGACGCCTTTTCCGCGCCCAGGGCAACAATGACTGCCGCCGCCTTCTGGGGACTGCTCAACTCCACTTTGGGTTTTTTATTCTCCTTTGCAGCGGGGTTCGGGGGGGCCGCAGTTGCAGCCGCTGCCGCCTCAGCCATTGTCGTCGCCTCCTCTCAGCCACACTTTGAGCATTTGCGCGGCAATTTCCGGATTGTCGCTGGCGAACTGACGGATATCCTTCCGCAGCTCCATGCTCCGCTCGGTTTGGAGGTCCATCACGTCCGCGCCGTTCTGAGCCGCCTCGCTGGAAAGGCCCGCAGCCTCCAGCAGCGCGTCCACCTGACCCTCCTGCAAGGCCAATTCTTCCGCCTCGCGCTTCTTCCGCCGTTTGCGGCGAATCAGCAGAATCACAATCAACAGGATAAGGAACAAGAGCAGTCCTGCCGCCGCGGCGATGATCACCCACAACGGAATACCCGCAATCTCGCTGGGCAGACCGCCGGGCGTGCCGGGTTCTTCGGCGTTGTAGCCGTAGAAGTCCGTCGCCATCACAGAAATTTTCCGGGTCAGGTCTTCCTCGTTGGTCTCTTCATCAAGCACACCTGTAATGCCTGCCGCCCGGGCAACCAGATGCCGCAGATCATCCAGGTTCGGCGTTCCCACGGCGGCAGAATTGACAACCACCGCGATGGTGCAATCAGTCAGACGTCCGGCCGGGTTCCGGCTGGACGTGTCCGTATAGGAATTTTCATAGTCCGTCTGGCTGCTGCCGCTGATTTCCGTTTCGGTTCCGTCGGGGTTTGCCAGATCCTCCACCTGTTCGGGAATATCCGCGTTCGTTTCGGTACCAACAACGCCGCCAACGCCTTCCACGCCGGGACGGCCCACGTAATATTGATCGCTCTCTGAGGTGATGACGCCCCGGCCGCCGGTGGAGCCGTCCTGCGCATATTCCGGCAGGCGAACGTCATGCTCTTCCTTGGTAATCAGGCCGACTTCCACTTCGCAGTGTACGCCCACGTCAACGTTTCCATCACCGTACATCGTGGTCAGCAGCTTCATGACCTCGGTACGGATACGGTTGGCCCACTCTTCTTCCAGGCGCAGCTTCAGCGTCGACGCCTCGTCGTCGCCGTCGCTCTCGAACGCCGAGTAATTGTTGCCCAGGGTATCGCCGATTTTCACTTCGTCGATCTCCAAGCCCTGCACGCTGGTGGAAACGAAGTCCCGAATCACAGCGGCCTGATCGTTCGTAAGCATCGTGTTGGGCGCCATAGTCAACACAACGCCCGCCTTCGCGTTGACAACATTGTTGCTGTCCAGCACATAGCCCCGGTCCTCGCCGGGCGTGATCTGGACAACGGCCTGACGCACGTTGTCAAAACAGGCAATGGTCGCGCCCATGCGCTCCTGTATATCCATCAGCCAGGCATTGTTCCGCTCAGCCTCGGTGGACAGGGCGCTTACGTTTTCCTTGTATGTAGTATAGAAAAAGCCCGATTTCCCGATGTTTTCCATCAGGAGCCCCGCTTTCAGGCTTGCCTCCTGGCTGCGGGGGACGAGAATCGTGTCGTCGTTTTCGATTTTGTAGCTGTTGACGCCCCGCTCCTGAAGGAACGTCAGCACCGCGCTGGCCTCCTGGGAACTCACGCCCGTCACCAACACGGCGTAATCACGGCTTCGGGTCGCCACGAAAGCCGCCGCGGCGACCACCAGCACCGCCAGAACAATTGCGGCGGCTATGTACACTTTTTTCGATAACTTCTTCAAAAACGCTTTTGTTTTTTCCCAGAAGCCCTTGACCTTCTCACGCAAGCGCCGCCGCCTCCCTTCCTACTTTCTTCATACGTCCAAGCGGCAAATCAGAGCGAAATCCGGGTCAGCTCGGAATAGACGTCCATGGCCTTGTTCCGCAGCTGAATCAGCAGGTCCACGGAGGTCTGATACTTGCTCATGGCAACCATCAGACTGGCAGGATTATCCAGCTGTCCGGTGGACAGCAGATATTGGGCTTCATTTTTTACCGCGTCCGTCTCCACCACATTCTCGACAGCGGAACGGAAAATCGCGCCGAAGGGGGTTTCATCGGCCACCTTGCCCAGCAAACCGGCGTCGTAACCCTTCGTGTCCGCGGCCTTCAGGGGAGTGATAGCCGTCAGAGGCTGCAATTTTTCAATAGGCGTCATAATATTCCGCGCTCCTTTTCCTTCACAGCATTAGCGGCCGATCTCCAGGCCCTGCGTAATCACGGTTTTCAAGGTGTTCATCGCCGTTACGTTTGCGGCGTAAGCCTGGGTTGCGGCCATGGCGTCGGTAATTTCCTTCACCATATCCACGTTAGGCATTTCGACATAACCGTCATCGTTGGCGTCGGGGTGGGTGGGGTCGTAGACCAGCCGCAGCGGCGACGGGTCTTCCACAATCTGGGTCACTTTCACGCCGCCGATGGTATCATAGCCCTTGTTCGGGGCCAGGCCGTATGCGGCCTTTGCCATGGCCATACGGAAGTCGTCCCGACCGGTTTCGGACCGAAAGACCACCATTTTCCGGCGATAGCTGCCGCCGTCGTTTTCGGTACGGGTGGTGGTGGAATTGGTAACGTTTTCGGCGACAATATCCAGGCGCGTCTGCTGGGCAGTCAGGCCGGAAGCCACAATGTTCATCGTGCTTAAAAATGCCATGATCTCAATACTCCATTTCTCGCCGGGCCTCCGGCGGACCACAAGATATGCGAACACAAAAATACTCCGCAGGCATGGAAAAACGGGACGCTGTTTCCTGCGGCGCAGCCACAGCGTCCCTCGTTCACAATTTACTGTCCGCGCACAGCGGAGCGCAGAACGCTCAAATCGCTGTTGATCGAACTCATCACATAACGGAGCTGAAAGGCGGTGCGGGCAGCTTCGGCGCTCTGGGTGGTCACGTTCACACCGTTGTCGTCCATACGGGTGGATACGAGCTGTTCGGTCACTGCGAACTCAGAAGTCTCCAAAAGCTCCCGAACGTCCTTCCGGGGCGCATGACCGCTGGCCGCCCGTTCGATCTTGCCTCTCAGCGCCTCCTCAAAGGTGACGACTTTCTCTTTATAGTTGGGTGTTTCCGCATTGGCAATATTGTCCAGAATCGCCGCTTGTTTCGTCCACAGGAAACCCATAGATTTTTCCAGCAGCAGAAAGGAGTTGCTTGTTAAAAAGTCCATATGTCCATCCTCCCAAAGAAATCCAAACAAAACCGCAAACCGGGGGGGCGCTGATTCTGCTATTATAAATGTATTCCTGAAACAAGTCTGAACCCGTTGGAATTTCCAGCGGAAACCGGGCGTCTGGCCGCGTTTGCGGACAGACCGCCCCCCTCCCCCCTTCCGCGAACGGGGGACGGAAGCGCGCACTCTGGAAGGCCAACGGACGCCGTCGGGGTTCCTCCCTGATAACTCATGTTGCTATTATGCGCCATTCAGCCGAAAAAATCAAGTGTTATTTTCGGAGTCCTTCCGGGTCTTTGTGCAAAAAACATTATATTTTTCCGTCTTTTTGTACATATTTATGCACCCCTCCCCCCTTGCAAGCACTTTTCTTGTCACTTTCGACAATTCCGCCAATTAAAATCCCCTATTTTTACCAGAAAGTTGACATTTTTCACAATATCCCAAAAGTTTGCCGCAGATTTATGTATTTTTATGATTTTTTTACCAAGGTTTCTCCTTTGGATTTTCCTCTGCAAAATTTGCACTCCGGCTTGCCATTTCTAATTTTATATGATAAAATATAGCATGCGTCAAAACTTCCAATTATTTCAATCCATGCCCTGTTTCCGGCAAAATGGTTCCCATTTCCAGCCGGAAAGACGTTCCCCTCCGGCCGCAGAGCCGGAACTTTTCGATAAAGCGAGGAAGTGATTTCTCTGAATAAGCGTAAACAAAAAATCTTGATTGTGGATGACTCGGAACTCAACCGCGCCATTCTGGCGGATATGCTGGACGAGGAATACGAGATCATCGAAGCGGAAAACGGTCTGGAAGGCGTTGCCGTTCTTCAGCTTCAGGGGATGGACATTGCCCTGGTGCTCCTGGATATCGTGATGCCGGAAATGGACGGCTTCGGCGTTCTGGGCGTCATGCGCCAGAACAACTGGATTGAGGATATTCCAGTCATCATGATTTCCGCTGAAAGCGGGTCCTCCCACATCGAGCGGGCCTATGACCTGGGCGTCACCGACTTCATCTCCCGCCCCTTTGACGCTCTGATCGTTCACCGGCGCGTGGTCAATACCATTCTGCTCTACGCCAAGCAGAAGCGGTTGGCCGGCATGGTGGCCGACCAGATTTACGAAAACGAACAGCGCAGCAGCCTGCTGATCGACATTCTGAGCCACATCGTCGAATTCCGGAACGGGGAAAGCGGTTTGCACGTCCTGAACGTACGGACCCTGACCGAGCTGCTTTTGAAGCACCTCGTCCAGAAAACCGACCGCTATCCCCTCTCTCCGGCGGACATTGCCATGATCAGCACGGCTTCGGCTCTGCATGATATCGGCAAGATCTCCATTGATGAAAAAATTCTCAACAAGCCCGGCCGCTTCACCGACGAAGAATTCGCCATCATGAAAACGCATTCCATGGCCGGCGCGGAAATGCTCCAAAATCTCCCTATCCATCAAAACGACCCGCTGGTGAAGGTGGCCTACGACATTTGCCGCTGGCATCACGAGCGTTACGACGGACGCGGATACCCGGACGGTCTCGTAGGCGACGAAATTCCCATCGCCGCCCAGATCGTGGCCCTGGCGGACGTCTACGACGCCCTCACCAGCAAGCGCTGCTACAAGGCCGCTTATGACCATGAGACCGCCGTCAACATGATTCTGGAGGGCAAATGCGGCGCCTTTAACCCGCTTCTCCTGGAATGCCTGACGGAAACCGCCCCCACCATTCCCGCCCAGCTGGATGAGAGCGTCAACCCGGCCCAGCGGGATCAGCGGGAAATGAAAAATATGATGATGGAAATCCGGCGTCACGAGGAGCTGACCGCCTCCGAACGCACCCTCCAGCTGCTGGAACACGAGCGGATGAAATACAGCTTCTTCGCCGCCATGACCCAGGAGATTCAATTCGAATTCACACTCTCTCCGCCTATGGTGACACTCTCCGCCTTCGGCGCGGAAAAGCTCGGGCTGGATGAGATCATCATGGACCCGCTGCAAAACGAAAAGGTCTGCGGACTCATGGACGAGATGGAGCGCAAGGGACTTTCCGACAGCCTGCGCAGCACCACGCCCGAACATCCCGTCATTACTTATGACTGCCGGCTCAACCTCCGGGGCGAGCGGCGCTGGTTCCAGATCACCGCCCGGGCCGTCTGGTCCGCGGACGAACCTCCGCGCTACACCGGCGCCATCGGCAAGGCCATTGATACCCATGAGTCCCGGATGCGCCTGGACGCCCTGGAACGCATGGCGTCCCACGATTCCCTCACCGGTCTTCTGAATCACGCTTACGCCAAGAAGCGTATTCTGGAACGCATGGAGCTTCGCTCCGCCTCCAACTTCGCCCTCGTCATCTTTGACCTGGACCATTTCAAATCCGCCAACGACAACCTTGGTCACGCCTTTGGCGATCACGTCCTCATGTACGTGGCGGAAAAGCTGCGGCAGAGCATCCGCGGCGGCGATATCGCCGCCCGGGTCGGCGGAGACGAATTTCTCATCTTCCTGGAATATAAGGAGGATGTGGATATCGTGATTGACCGGATTTTCCAGTCCCTTTGCGGCGTTTACGAAGGCTTCGCCATTTCCATCAGTATGGGCGTCGCCCGGACGGACGTCGTGGGCAGCAATTACGACGACCTGTTCCACGCCGCGGACCAGGCCCTGTATACGGTCAAGCGTTCCGGCCGGGGACGGTTCCGGTTTTATGACAAAACAATGCATAATATGCTCTCCGCCATCACCCCGATTGACAATGGCGGCGAACAGCGATAACGGAGAAGGAGATTTTATTTATGACTTTGAAGGAATGTTATGCCGCGATGGGCAGCAATTACGACGAGGTGCTGGGACGGATGCGCAGCGAACGGTTAGTGCAGAAATTTGTGCTGAAATTCGCAGACGACGGCAGCTTTGATCTGCTGCAAAAGTCCCTGGCCGCGCAGAATTACGCGGAAGCCTTCCGCGCCGCCCACACCATCAAGGGCGTTTGTCAGAATCTGAGTCTTTCAAAGCTGGGCGCTTCCAGCAGCGCCCTGGCGGAAGCTCTCCGGGGCGGCGGGTGGAGCGAGGAAGCCGCTGCGCTGGTGGAGGAAACTACCCGGGATTATCAGGAAACCATTTCTGCAATACGGGCATTTCAGGAGGCGCTGGGGGGATGAATAGCCAGAAGAAAAGCACCACCCGCTTTCTTACGGTCAGTTTACTCCTCGTCGCAGTTTTCTGCGTCTGCATCTTCAGCTTTCTGGCTTTCTTCATGAACCAGAAAAGCGCCGAAACCATCAGCTCGGTCGGCACCATCTATATGACCAGCATGAGTGAAAAGGTCTCGCAGCATTTTGAAACCACCATTGATCTGCGTCTCATTCAGGTGGAGTCCCTGGTGGAAACCATTTCCCCCAAGCACTCCGCCTTGCGGTCGACCCTGGAATACAACGCCCAGGCCAGAGGCTTTGAGGGCCTCGCTTTCTGCTCGGACGACGGCGACTTTGATGTCCTTTACGGCGATCCTCTTACTACGGCCGACCCGGACCCCTTTCTCAAGTCCCTGCGGGCCGGAGAAAAAAAAGTGGCCGTGGGTCTGGACAAGAACGGAGAAAAGTTCGTCCTGCTGGGCGTCCCCGCCCGCTACCCTATGCAGGACGGCGGGGACAGCATCGCTCTGGTGGCATCCCTCACCGCCGATTATGTCGCAGAAACCCTCTCCCTTTACTCGGACAACTCCCTGGTATACTCCCACATCATCCGCAATGATGGCTCCTTTGTCATCCGCAGCGGCGACGCCTACCGGGATAACTATTTTGAACGCCTTCAGTCCCTGTTCGACTCCGTGCCGGAAACCGGCGATCAGTACGTTCACGAGCTTCAGGAGGCCATGCGTACCGGCGAAGATTATTCCACGCTGCTGCAAATCGGTGAAGAACGGCGGCATTTGTACAGTACAAAGCTGGCCTACTCCGAATGGTATCTTGTGACGGTTCTCCCCTACGGCGAGCTGGACGAGGCGGTCAACGATCTTGGAAAAACCTGGATTCTGATGGTCTATCTTGGCTGCGCCGTGGTGCTTCTGGCGCTGCTGCTGATCTTTGCGCAGTATTTCAAGCTGCTTCTGGGTCAGATGCAGGAGCTCGCGGAGGCTAAAAAAGCCGCCGAACACGCCAACAAAGCCAAAAGCGAATTTCTCTCCAATATGAGCCACGATATCCGTACGCCCATGAACGCCATTGTCGGCATGACGGCCATTGCCACGGCCAATATCAACGATGTACAGCAGGTGCAGAACTGTCTCAAGAAAATCACCCTCTCCAGCCGCCACCTGCTGGGGCTGATCAATGACGTGCTGGATATGTCCAAGATCGAAAGCGGCAAGCTGACACTGAACATGGACCAGATTTCCCTGCGGGAAGTGATGGACAGCATCGTCAGCATCGTCCAGCCCCAGGTACGGGCCAAGCACCAGCGTTTTGACGTGTTCATTCACGATATCTCCACCGAAAATGTCTGCTGCGACAGCGTGCGGCTCAATCAGGTCCTGATCAATTTCCTGGGCAACGCCATCAAGTTCACCCCGGACGGCGGCGCGATCCAGGTCTCCTTGTATGAGGAGGATTCTCCCAAGGGCGTGGACTTCATCCGCGTTCATCTGACGGTCAAGGACAACGGCATTGGCATGACAAAGGAATTCCAGGAGAAAATCTTCGACTCCTTCAGCCGCGAAGACAGCACCCGCGTCCGCAAAACCGAGGGCACCGGCCTGGGTATGGCGATTACCAAGTATATCGTCGACGCCATGGACGGCACCATTGACGTGGAAAGCGAGCTGGGCAAGGGTACGGAATTCCATGTCACCCTGGATCTGGAACGCGCCCAAATTCAGGAGGAGGACATGATTCTCCCGGAGTGGAACCTTCTGGTAACAGACGACGACCAGCAGCTTTGCGAGAGTACGGTCGCCTCCCTGAAGTCCATCGGCGTGCGGGCCGATTGGGCTCTGGATGCGGAAACCGCGATCAAAATGATCGAAAAACGGCACCAGCACGGGGACGATTACCACATTATTCTCCTGGACTGGAAGCTCCCCGGCATGGACGGCATCACCGCCGCAAAGGAAATCCGCCGCCGGTTCGGCACGGATACGCCGATTCTTCTCATCTCCGCATACGATTGGAGCGAAATCGAAACGGACGCCAAGGCGGCGGGCATTACCGGTTTTATCTCCAAGCCGCTGTTCAAGTCCACGCTGTTTTATGGACTCAAGCCCTTTATCGGCGCGCCGCAAGCGACCGACGAACCGCCTCCGGAGGAAATCACATCGCATTTTGACGGCAAAAAGATTCTTCTGGCCGAGGACAACGACCTGAACTGGGAGATTGCCGAGGAGCTTTTGAGCGAACTGGGCCTGGATCTGGAATGGGCGGAGAATGGGCAAATCTGCGTCGAAAAATTCGAGGCGTCCCCGCTGGGGTACTACGATGCAATCCTGATGGATCTGCGGATGCCGGTCATGTCCGGCTACGAGGCCACACGGGCCATCCGAGCCTCCGAACGGGCCGACGCCTCCCTGCCAATCATTGCCATGACCGCGGACGCCTTTTCCGAGGACATCAAAAAATGTCTGGACTGCGGTATGAACGCTCATGTTGCAAAACCGATTGACGTGCGGGAAATCTCCCGGCTGCTGGATAAATATATCAATCAAATCTAATCCTTTCAAAACTGCACACAAAGGAGATATCGGTCATGGAGTGGGACCACAAAGAGGCGGAATTTTGGGATGAATACTCACAGGAATTTCGCTGTACCCTCTGGGGCACAGAGGCTTGGTTCAATATTTCTTACTACAACAACGGGCAGGACTGTCAGGAACAGCTCGCCTGTTTTGCAGAGGCGGCGGACCGGTGTCTGGGCTGGATGAACGTGCATCAGGCGGAAATTTTCGCCGCCATTGAGGACGACGGCCTGTACGACGACGCCCTGGATTGGATTGATGGCAGTGAAATCGTGGAGGAAGACGGCATCGAATACAGTCTCTTGTATGACGATACCCGTCTGGCCCTGCCCTACCGGAAGGACGATTTTTTCAGCAGTCTGGTTCCCAGCAGCCTCTTGTTTTCTGCAGACCACAAATCCACAAAGTTCATTGTGGATTTGTTCCTGGATACCGAACCGGATGTGTTCGCCGGGCACAGCATTGAGGTCTTTCTCAACGGCGATTTCAAAAGGGATCAGGCACAATACACAATTTCAGTCAACGGCCTTGCAGGATAAGAAAACAGAAACGGCGGAAGGATTTCCTTCCGCCGTGTTCTTTACGGAGGATCGTTTTATATGAAATCATCGGATTTTCGCATCAAACAGGATATTTTACTCAAATACTGCGGAACCGGCGGCACGGTTTGTATCCCGGACGGAATTACGGTGGTCCAAAGCGGCGCATTCACCCGCTGCAAGGGGCTGACCGCCGTCACACTGCCGGAGGGCGTCCGGAAAATCGGCGCTTATGCGTTTCGCAGCTGCATAAATCTTGAGACGGTCGTTTTGCCGGACAGTCTGCGGGAAATGGACAAGGGCGCATTCCGCAACTGTACGGGACTGCGCCGGATTCCTCTTCCGGAAGGGCTGACCGTACTGGGCGACAGCGCATTCCTACACTGTACCGGATTGACAAATGTTTCCATCCCTGGGACCGTTTCGGAAATCGGCCGCTACGCTTTCCAGCACTGTGCCGGGCTTCAAAACCTCACCTTTTCGGAAGGTTTAATCCGTATTCACCAAAACGCTTTTTCCTTGTGCAACAGCTTAACGACGGTCACACTGCCAAAGGGTTTGCGTGAAATAGACTGGTGTGTTTTCTGGCAATGCAGACAACTGACCGACGTCGTTTTTCCGGCAAGTCTGGAAGAAATTGGCGGCTGGGTATTCACGCCAAGCCGCCGCCTCACCCTCCACGCCCCCGCCGGGTCCTGCGTGGAATCCTATGCAAACGCTTATTGCCTGCGCTTCCAAAAAACGGAGGAAGGCTGAACCTTCCTCCGCAGAATTTCCCCGCTCAAACCGCCGGCGCTTCACCGCCGGGCTCCGGCGCGTCCTCTTCCCCGGACACATCGGCGCTCCCGGAAGAATCACCCTCGCGGTCTTCGTCATCCAGAAGCGTATCCCATTCCTTGGGGCCCTCCTTCGGCTGACGCAGCGCAATCGCCATCTGATACGTCTGCGGGTCATTCTCCTGAAGATACCGCTCATCTTCCGGCGGCACCTTGTCCCCCGCCTGAATCCGGGCTGCAATCTTTTGACATTTCATCATCTTTTTCAGCGCTTTGGTTGCAGCGTCTATCTCGTTACCGCTGTTTTTCTTTGCTTCCAGTTTTTTCCGTTCCTGCTCCTCACGGGCACGGCGGTTCTGCTCCTCCAGCATCGCCAGCGCCTGTTGGGAAAGGGCAAGCCGATCCTCCCGATGCTTTTGCAGACGGGATTTGGGCGTCTGCACACTTCCTTTCCGCTCCTCCGAACGAACCTGCTGGCTGCTGCGCCGCAGACGGTCTGTCGATTTTATTTCCATAACCCGATCCTCCCTTTCCGACGCGGAAGCCGCCGCCTGTTTTTTTCATCATATCACAGCTCTTCAGCTTTTACAATCGGTTTTTCAAAGGAGACCCCTTATGTTTCAAAAAGCAATTGTCATCGGCTGTCCCGGCGCGGGGAAAAGTACCTTTGCCCGAAAACTGCGGGATTTCTCCGGCCTGCCGCTCCATTATCTCGATCAGCTGTGGCACAAAGCCGACCGGACAAACGTCACACAAGCGGAATTCGACCAGTCCCTCCATACCATTCTTGCGCAAGAGAACTGGATTATTGACGGCAATTACCTTCGGACGCTGGAAACGCGTCTAAAGGCGTGCGACGCCGTATTTTTTCTGGATTATCCTTTGGAGGTCTGTCTTGCAGGGGCGGAAGCCCGCATAGGAAAGACGCGGGAAGATATGCCTTGGACCGAAACGGAGTTTGACGGGGAATTCCGGCAATGGATTCTGGATTTTCCAACACGGCAGTTGCCGTCCATTTACGCGCTGCTTTCCCAGTACCGGGACGGTAAGGAAATCATGGTTTTCCGCTCCCGGCAGGAGGCCGGCGCTTATTGGGAAAAATTTTCGTCCAAACCGGAGGTATAATTTTCATCGCCGGGACATAGGTTGTCCCAGAGGTGAAACAGTATGAAACAAAAGCATCGCGCCGTACAAATTCTGCGGCGGCTGGAAGCGGGTCTGCTGGCGGCGGGAACCCTTTGGGCTGTTGGCGTCACCGCCGGAAGCGACACAGCCGCCTCTGCATTTTCCGCCCTGCGGGCCGCGCTGCCCATGAGCGCGCTGCGCTGGGAGCTGGGCGATTTCTGGCCCCAGGACGGCCTGTCGCCAGCCGCGGCGCTGACCATCGGGGAAGCGCCGCTGTTGTTGGCGGCACGTCCGGCGGTGGCCGAACGCTGGGCGTTGGAACGCCAGGAGGAGATCCCGGAGGAAGACGGCGAAACCAAAGCGCCGGTTACAACGCCCGTAGAGGAAACGCCCCTGGACGCGGAAGCGCCTGTGGAAGAAGACAACGGCGTTCCCGCCAAGACGCTCATTCCCTCCGGCTCCGACGGATATTTTGTCACCGGCCGGACTTACATCAGCAACCGGACCGATCATACCTTATCCGCCTCCGACCTGCAAAATTTCTCCGCCCCCGCGCTGGCGGAAACCGGACCGCAAATTTTGATTGTTCACACCCACGGCAGCGAGTCCTATACTCCTGCGCCCGGCACGGATGTCGTCTGGTCCGGCGACTACCGGACAACCGATTATCGCTATAACGTGGTCAAGGTCGGGGACGAAATGGCGGAGGTTTTTGTAGAAGCCGGTCTGTCCGTGCTGCACGACCGCACCTTGTATGACTACCCCTCGTATTCCGGGGCTTACGACCGGTCCCTTGCGTCCATCCAGCATTACCTGGAAGAATATCCCACCATCCAATACATCCTGGATGTCCACCGGGACGCCATCGAAGACGGTCAAGGCAACCAATACAAGGTCATTTCCGAGCTGCAAGACGGCAGCACCGCGGCCCAAATGTCCCTGGTAATCGGCAGCGACGGCAGCGGTCTTTCACACCCGAACTGGCTGCAAAACCTTCGTCTCGCCGCAGCAATGCAAAACGCCGTGCTGGAAGAATATCCATCTCTTATGCGCCCGATTACGCTGCGGAATTCCCGCTATAACCAGCACGCTACCACCGGTTCCCTGCTGCTGGAAGTCGGCGCGGCGGGCAACGCCCCTCAGGAAGCCATCCTCGCCGGGCGGCTCTTTGCGCAGAAAATGGCGGACCTGCTTACCGCCTCACAGACATAATGCAAACCCGTCCCTGCCGCACAATCCGTACAGCAGGGACGGGTTTTTCTGTAAATCAGCCTTTTACTTGTTCAAATACGTTTTCAATTTCAGCGGAGGGCTTTCCCGTGGCAAGGCTTACCGCCACAATGGCGACACAGCCCGCAATAAACGCCGGCAGCAGCTCATAAATCGCCCATACACCGCCTTGCGGGGCAACCAGATATTTCCAGACGAAAACCATCACGCCCCCGGCTACCATACCCGCCAGCGCGCCCCATTTGTTGGAACGCTTCCAGAACAGGGCGAACAGCATCACCGGTCCGAAGGCGCCGCCGAAGCCCGCCCAGGCAAAGGACACCACCCGGAATACGGAACTATTGGGGTCCCAAGCCAGAACCACGCTGATGATGGCAATTGCCACAACCGTACCGCGGGCGGCCAGCATGGAGGCTTTCTTACTCAATTGGATTCCCATAAACTCTTCCAGCAGGTTCTGGGACACACTGGAAGCAGCTGTCAAAAGTTGGGAGTCAGCCGTAGACATGGTTGCCGCCAGAATACCCGCCAGAATCACGCCCGCTACCAACGCCAGCAGAAAGCTGCTGCCGCTCATGAGGTTCGACAGAACAATCACAACGGTTTCCGAGTCCGCGCTGGTTTCCAGGAAAGGAATCTTGCCCGCTACGGACACGCCATAACCTACAATTCCGATCAAAATGGCGACGAACATCGAAATAACTACCCAAATGGAGGCAATGCGGCGGGAGATCTTCAGTTTCTCCTCGTCTTCAATCGCCATGAAGCGAAGAAGAATGTGAGGCATCCCGAAATAGCCCAGGCCCCAGGCCAGGGTTGACACGATGCTCAAAAAGCCATAGGTTCCGGCCTGCCCGGAAGCGGGGTCATAGCCCTGGGTCAGATTCAGATAACCCGGCAGAGCACGGGCATTTTCCATAACGGCATCCCAGCCGCCGGCCTGGCCGACGCCATAGAAAATGATAATCACCAAGGCAATGGACATTACGATACTTTGAATGAGGTCTGTAGTGGACACCGCCAGAAAACCGCCCAGAACCGTATATCCGATAATGACCAGCGCGCCAACGATCATAGCCGCGTGATAGTCCACGCCCAGAAGACTGTTGAACAGCGTCCCTACGGCCTTGAAGCCGGAAGCGGTGTAAGGGATGAAGAAAATCAGGATAATCACCGCCGCAATACAGGCCAGAATGTGACGGCTGTCGCCGTAGCGGCGGGAGAAAAAGTCGGGGATGGTGATGGCGCCCGTAGCCGCCGAATAGCGCCGGAGGCGTTTTGCCACAAGCAGCCAGTTCAGGTACGTGCCCACAGCCAGACCGATCACAGTCCAGCCCACTTCCGCCACGCCGCATAAATAGGCAAGGCCCGGGAGTCCCATCAGCAGATAGCTGCTCATGTCGGAGGCCTCTGCGCTCATGGCCGTCACAACAGGGCCAAGGCGTCGGCCGCCCAGGTAGAAGTCATTGGACGAAGAACTTCCGGCCCGGCTGAAATAAACGCCGACTCCCACCATGGCGATCAAATAAACCGCAATAGCCAGGATAATACAAATTTGTGCAGTTGTCATATTTCCTCTCCTTTTGTTTCCTTTTCAGGCTCAACGGCTGTCATGATACCACACTTTTTACCAGAACGCAATATAGAACGAAGTATAGAATAAGTTCTATACTTCGTTCTGTGAAAATCCATGATATCCATTGCAGCCCGTTGTTTTTTCGCCGGACGTTTCACCAGAATCCAATTTGCCGAAAACGTAAAATTTTGTTTCTACGCCCGATAGTTCTCCAAAAAAACCGGCGTCATTTTGTCCGAATAGGCCACCAGGGAATATTCGCCGCCGCAGAGACACCAGTCGTACATCAGCGCCCGCTCCCAAAGGGCGTATGCCTTCACAATCTCATTGACCGCCGCATCCGTACGCAGCTGTCCCGCCCGCTGGCCCTCCGCGATGATCTGCCGCAAGAGCTTGAAATACGTGCGGTTCCGGTCCAGAAGGTGTTTTTCGCCCCGCGCCAGAAGCTGAGTGGACAGCAGACGCGCCAGCAAATCCAGCGACACACTGCCGTCGATCATGGCGAACAGCTCATGATTGAGGTACACCAGTTTTTCCCAGGCATCCAGGTTCGGGTCCATCGTGCCGGTCAGCTCCTCATATTTTTCGTCAAATACATTCGCTAACGTGCCTAAAAGAGCATCTTTTCCGTCAAAATAGTGGTAAAAAGACCCCTTGGAGGTTTCTGACTCAAACACAATATCCTCAATGGTGGTATCCTCGTAGCCCTGTTCATAGAACAGCTTCCAGGCAGCAGATATAATCCGTCCTTTCGTATTGCGGGCATTTTTCTTTGGCATAAGTGTCCGTCTCCTTTTCCGGCGTCGCGGATGGTTGAAAAAAATTACAAAACGTGTTACGATAGGCAAAATGAGAATCCGGAGGCGCTTTTGTATGGATGAAAAAACGCTCTTTTTCTTCGCGAAACACCCGGAGGCCCTGCCCCTCTATGAACAATTGGAACGCCGCATTCAGACGCAGGTTCCCGATGTCGCCATAAAAACGCAAAAAACGCAGATTTCCTTTTACAACCGACGGTTGTTTGCCTGCGTCTCCTTCGCCAAGGTCCGGAAGGGCGAAAAACAGCCCAAATACGGCCTGACGCTCACCCTCGGTCTCGGCCGGAGACTGGACTCGCCCCGTATTGACGTCGCCGCAGAGCCGTACCCGAACCGCTGGACCCATCACCTGTTTCTCTCCGACGCCGCCGAGCTCGACGCCGAACTTATGGCCTGGATTCAGGAGGCCAGCGTATTCGCCGCCGGAAAACGCTGAAAAATGCCCCCGCTTTTCGGCACAGGAACCTACAAATTCGATCGGAAAAAGGTGGAATCATTATGAAATTCTGGAAAATGAACGGTGCAGGAAATGACTTCATCATCCTGAACAATCTGGAAGAGCGCCTCCCGCCCGAACGTCTCCCGCAAATCGCCCGTACCCTTTGCGAACGTCATCTCTCCATCGGCGCCGACGGCCTGATGGTGGTCGACGCCCCCCGGGAGGGCGGGGATTTCCGTATGCTGTTTTTCAACTCTGACGGCACCGTCGGCGAGATGTGCGGCAATGGGGCGCGGTGCATCTGCCGTTACGGTTACGAAAACGGTCTCGCGGGGGAAGTGCAGATAGTGGAAACCACTGCCGGGATCGTCACCGGCGAACGGATTGACCGCCGTCTTTACCGCATACGGCTCAACGACCCTACCACCATCCAGCTCGATTCTCATGCAGAAGTCGAAGGGGTGCGCTATGCCTGCTCTTACGTGGAGCTTGGCAATCCGGGTTTACCCCATGCGGTGGTGCCCTACGCCAACCTGCGGGAAGCTGACGAGCAGGAGCTTCGGGAACTGGGCCGGAAGCTCCGGTGGCACCCGGCGTTCCCGAAAGGGGCGAACGTCAATTTTTTCGAGATCATCGGTGAGGACCACATCTTTGAGCGAACCTTCGAGCGCGGCGTGGAGGATTTCACCTATGCCTGCGGCACGGGCACCGGATCAGTCGTAACCGTTCTGACGCTGCAAGGCAAGGTCAGCGGGCACCGCGTCCGGGCGGACATGACCGGCGGAACCCTCATTATCGACGCTGAACGGATTTACAGCCAGATTACCGACCTCTACCTGACCGGTCCAACCAATGTCGTCGCCCGGGGCGAAGTCACGGACGAAGACCTGTAACCGGTATCCGCTTATACTCCCCAGATTTCCGAAACACGTTCCAGAGAACGCCGCGCCTCAAAATACCCGGACTGCCAGAGCGCCCGGAGGAGGTTCACATCTTTTTCCGTACGGGAACAGCCCAGCGTGTTCTCCGGAGCAATCACCACGACATCCCCTTTCCGTTCCAGGGCAAAGAGGTCCTCACGGCATTGGTTGTACGCTTCACAGCGGCGGCGCAGCGTCTCCACAAAATTCGGATACTTGCGAAAAGCACGGGCCAGGGCCGGAAACGCCCGGTCCTGCTTTTTTATATAATCCCGTTCCCGCGTCAGCACAACGACCAGACGGTCACAGCCCTTTTCCAGCGCATGACGCCAGGGAATGCCGTCGGAACAGCCGCCGTCCAGGAAGGGCTTGCCGTCAATCCATATCACCGGGAACATGAACGGCAGTGCGCAGGTAGCCTGCAAGACCAAATTCTCTTCGTCCCGGCGAGGGACCTCCAGGTATTCCGCCGCGCCCGTTTCCAGGTTTGTCACAACCGCCTCCGCTTCGCCAGGGTACGCTTCAAACGTATTATAGTCAAAAGGCAGAAGCTCATTTGGAATCGTGTCATACGCGAACTTGAGGCCAAAATAAGAGCGGTTTTTCGGATTCGCCAGATTGCGCCAGCCCATATAACGGCGGTCATTGGCATATCGGATGACCAATTGCAGGTTACGGCGGCTCTGGCGGGAGAGATAGCTTACGCCGTACGCAATTCCGGCGGATACGCCGATGGTATAATCCGGAAGCGGAAGGCCGCTGTCCAGAAACGCGTCACAAACACCGGAAGAAAAAATCGTGCGCAGTGCGCCGCCTTCCAGAACCAATCCAGTTTTCATAAGAATCACCCTTTACTTGTTAAAATTGCTGATTTTTTCTGCTATTTTTGGAAGAACCGCCGGCGTAATTTCAAACGCCACACGTTTGTAAGGCAATACAGGCATTGGTCCATCAAAAGAAAGATCACGTTGCCAAGAAACAAAAGGAAACCGTTCAGCCACATCGACGCGCTTTCCAGGTCCGCCGTCAGGCCCAGCGACCGCAGAACTACGCCGTACAAGAACCAAATTGCCGCGTTGCAGACCGCCAGGCGACAGCCCAGGCGCAGCAGCCTGCCCGGCAGCTTTGCAATTTTCGGCCGGGCAATCGGATACCAGCCAAAAAACAAATAGACAAACGCAGTTTCACGGTCCGCCGCCAGAAGCAGACCTAACAGCGTCACGGCAGCGCAGGAAACCCCGGCGGCTTTTGCTCCGTACTCCTCCAGGACCGGCAGCAGAACCGCCATTGCCAGAAGCGGAGCCGTAAAGGCGGCGGCGGGAATCAAGCCGCCAAGCAGCAGAATGGCTGCCGCCAACGCCGACAGCATACCGCATAGCGCGATTTGCCGCGTTTTCATCGCAGCTCCTTATAGCACAGCTTGTAGTAGCTCCAGCGCCGCCATTTCTGGATTTGCGCGGTTTGCGTCTCGTTCAGTTCCTTGACGACCGTGCCGTCAGACAACAGGAAATCGCCGCGCTGAACCACCGGGATTTCCCGGCGCAAATCGTTCAGGAACGCAAACCAGGGACTTGCTTCACCCCGGCCGGTCAGTTCCAGCACCGCTGCGCCCAGAAAACTGGCCGAAATTTTCTTCGGCAAATCCAGCGTCTGAACCATCGCTTCCCAATCCAGCGCCTCAGCCGCCGCGTCGTTGGCCCAAATTACGTAAGGCGTTTCATACGGTGAAAACGGGTTCTTTTGTTCATAGCCCACGGCAACTTCCAGGCCCAGCTCCGCGTACGCCTGCATGTTGTCTCCCAAATAAGGAAGATGATCTCCCCAGAATACCAGCACCACCGGTTCCGTCTGCGCCTCGAAATAGCGCCAGAGACGGCCCAGCATTGCGTCGGCGTCCCGTGCGCCCTCAATATACACCTTCAAAAGCGTTTCCGCCTCGTCCGACAGCGCCGCGCTGGTCTCTACCGGCGGGAACGTATAATCCGGGCCATATTTGTCGGCGGTATACGACATATGGTTCTGGATAGTCGTTGTAAAATGGAACAGCGGCGTACTGTCTGCCCCGGCAAAGGCGGATTCAATCAGACTGGCCGCATAATCGTCCGTGACCCAGCGGCCTTTATACTCCAAATTCTCCATTTCGTTTGCAAAAAGCGTCTTTTCCGCCCCGAACCAGTCGTAGACGTTTTCCCGGTTGTAGAACCAGTTATCGCCTGGATGATAGAACGATGTCTCGTAGCCGTCCGCGGCAAAAACGCGGAATAAGCTGTCCAAGTTCCGGTTCACCACACGAAACGCGGAAGTGGCGGACGCCGAAAGCGCATTCGTCTGCATTCCAGTCAGAACGTCGAACTCCGTATTTGCCGTACCGCCTGCAAAACCGGGCACGACTACCCGTCCGCTTACGGCATGGGGGTCGTTCCGGAGGGCGTGAAAATTCGGCAGCGGGTCATTCTCCGGGCTGTAGGTAAACACCGGTTCGTCAGTAATGTCCGAAAACGCCTCGTTCATCACCATGATTACGCTGACATTTTCGCCCTGTCCCGGCTGATCACCCGTCTCCCAGGACGCCGCTTCCGACTTCTGAAATCCCTCCGGACGGTCGACGGGATAGGTGGTAAACTGGTGGCAGAAGCAGTAGGGAAACCCCAATTCGTTAAACACCGACGGAATATAATAGGCATTGCTGACATGGAAAGAATTGTAAATTCCATCCGAGGCGTAAACGGTGAGAATCAGCGCCGCCAGAACGCCAAAGCTGACCGCCGTCCCCAGCAGACTGGCAATCCAGCCCCCCAGACGGGACAGCGGAAGCGGCTTGCTGCCTACAAAAATTCCCAGCGCAATCAATAAAACCGTCGCCAGAAGCACCACCGCAATCTGAACCACCGGATAGCGGATATCATAGCTCCCCAACGCGCTGCCTACCTCTTTCAGCAACGCAAAATCCCGCGGGAATACCGGTTCATCCCGGACCTCGATCTTCACGCGGTTTGCAATGGACAGCGCACAAACTATCAAATTCACCAGCGCCGCACTGAGAAACACATTCCGAAACAGACTCGCAAACGCCAGAATCAACAATCCCACCGGCAGCGCGTTCAGCACGATCAGCAGCGGCTGACGCAAAAAAATACCCAGCACCGTCCGAAAGGCGTTCGGCTGGCACCAGAGCGCCAGAAGCGTGACGCCGCCCGTCAGCAAAACTGCCAGTCCCAGCGTTGGCAGAAGCGAGAGACGCATTTTCGATACTTTTACTTTCAAATTCACAAAACCTCTCTTTCTCAGATATTCCCTATTATAGAACTTTTTATGAAAAATGCAAGAGAGGTCCAGCTTTGTTTCCAGTTTGGACAAAATTTCCAGTGGTCCGGTATGGAATCGTAAAATTTCCCCAACGCTCTTGCAGACCGCGCCTTTTTACGATATAATATAGGCTGAATTTGTATTTGTTCAATCAAGAGGTGAGGCGTTCTTGCGAAACATAACCACACGCTTTTTGACAGTCAGCCTGATTCTGGTTTCGATCTTCTGCGTCCTGATCTTCAGCGCACAAACACTATGGACCAACCTCATGGCCAGCAATGCCATCCGCGATATCGGCGTCATCTATATGTCCGGCATGAGCCGTCAGGTTGCCACGCATTTCGGCACCACCATTGACCTCCGGCTCAATCAGGTCAGCGCCCTGGTAGACTCTGTACCGCCCCAGCGCCTGGAGGACGATTCCGTAATCCGCGTTTCCCTGAGCCACAGCGCCCGTACAAACGGCTTTGAACATCTGGCTTTTTACACCTCTGAAGGCGAGTTCAATATGATTTATGGACTCCATATGTCCCTGGAAGCCCCGGAACCATTCCTCCGCTCCCTCCAAAACGGTGAGGAAAAAGTAGGCGCGGGCCGGGATTCCTCCGGACGGCAGCTGATTCTTATGGGCGTTCCTGCCGCCTATCCCCTGGCGGACGGCACCTTCAGTACGGCTCTGGTGGCCGCGCTTCCAACCAGTTACTTCCAGGAAACCCTTTCCGTGAACGTACATGACTCTATCGTAGACTATGCCATCATCCGCGAAGACGGCACTTTCATTCTCCAGAATGACAATATACACGACGAAAACTATTTTGACCGCATTAACCGCCGCTATGAAAGCACCACCCTCAAAGACCCCAAGGAATACGCCGCTGAACTGCGGGCCGCCATGGCCTCCAAGCGGGATTACACCAATGAAGTGCAGGTCTCCGGGGAACGCCGGAACATCTACTGCACCAATCTCCCGAATTCCGAATGGCACTTGCTGCTTTATATGTCCTACAATGTTCTGGACAAAACCATCGCCCAGCTGGAGCAGAAATGGTCCCTCATCTCTATGGGAGGCTGTTCCCTGATTCTTTTGGCGCTGCTTTTGGTGTTCTTGGGCTATTTCCGGCAAACCCGGCGGCAGCTCCGGGTTCTGGATGAAGCACGGCGGTCCGCAGAACGGGCCAGCCGCGCCAAAAGCGAATTTCTCTCGAATATGAGCCATGATATCCGTACGCCAATGAACGGCATCATGGGCATGACCACCATCGCCATCGCCAACCTTGACAGCAACACTTCGCAAGTGCGTACCTGCCTCAAGCGCATCAGCGTTTCCAGCCGTCATCTGTTGGGACTGATCAACGATATGCTGGATATGTCCAAAATCGAGGCCGGTCATTTGAATCTCAATATGCAGCCGCTTTCCCTCCGGGAAATCATTCACAATGTTCTCGCAATCATTCAGCCTCAGTTCCAGGAGAAAAAGCAGCAGTTTCATGTTTATATTCAGGAGGTTCCCTTTGAAAATCTGTGCAGCGACGGCACACGCCTCAGCCAGATTTTGCTGAACCTCTTGGGAAATGCAGGCAAATTCACTCCCGAGGGCGGCTCTGTTTCCCTCACCATTCACGAGGAACCGTCGCCAAAAGGGGACGCTTTTATTCGTATTCATTTTTACGTCAAGGATAACGGCGTCGGCATGACCGCCGAGTTCCAGGAGAAAATGTTTGAGGCGTTTGTCCGGGAAGACAGTGCGCGTGTCCAGAAAACCGCCGGGGCCGGTCTGGGTATGACCATTACCAAGTACATCGTTGACTCTATGGGCGGTGCGATTGACGTGGCGAGCGCTCCGGAACAGGGCAGCGAATTCCACGTCGTTTTGGACCTGGAAAAAACCATGTCCCAGGAAGCGGAAATCTGCCTGCCGGAACAGGAAATCCTTATGGTCGAGCCGAATGAACGTATTGCCAAAGGCGCTGTGTCCACACTGCACTCCATTGGTATCCGGACGCGGCTTTCTTCCACGCCAGAGGACGCTTTCGCACTTATGGAGTCCCGGAGCTTCCAGCTGGTTCTCCTGGACTGGGAACCGGAAACCGGCTTGAAAACCATTCGGGAATTCCGCAGCCGTTTCGGGGGACAAATCCCACTGGTATTGCTCTATGACGGCGATTGGGGTGAAATCGAGGCGGATGCCCGTACCGCGGGCGCCAGCGGGTTCATCACAAAGCCGCTGTTCCGTTCCAGCCTTTACTATGGCTTACGTCCCTTCGCCGCCTCCGAACCGGCTCCCCTCCCCGTGCCGGAGAAAACGCCCGCAAATTTCAGCGGACGCCGGGTCCTCATGGCCGAAGACAACGACCTGAACTGGGAAATTGCAAATGAACTTCTCTCCGAGCTGGGCCTGGAGCTGGATTGGGCCGAAAATGGAAAATTATGTGTGGAAAAGTTCGCCGCCTCTCCAACCGGGTGGTATGACGCCATTCTGATGGATCTGCGGATGCCGGAAATGTCCGGCTTCGAAGCAGCGGAGGTCATCCGCGCCCTGGACCGTCCAGACGCCGCCCTCATTCCCATCATCGCCATGAGCGCCGACGCTTTCGACGACGATGTGCAGCGCTGCCTTAGCTGTGGAATGAACGCGCATACGCCTAAGCCAATGGATGTCGATGAAGTCGCCCGGCTGTTGAAGGAGCAATTCCGACAGCGGGATACGGGCATTTAGGGAAAGGGGGAAGCTGTTGTGAAAAAACTCCTGGCGCTTCTGACCGCCCTTCTGATCACCGTCAGCCTGACCGCCTGCTGGAACAGTCCGTCAAATGAGCCGGCAGACGAACGGCCTCCACAGGAGCCTGTGGAGCTGTCCCTCTGGACGTACCCCATCGGAAACTGGGGCGACGCAACCACCGTCGCAAGCCTCATCGGGGATTTCAACCGGACTTTTCCGCATATCCGTCTGTCGGTGGAGCGTCTTGATTACAACACCGGAGACCAGCGAATCGAGGAGGCTATCGCCGCCGGCCAGGCCCCCGACCTGGTTCTGGAAGGCCCGGAACGTCTGGTTTCCAACTGGGGCGACCGGGGTCTCCTGGCAGACCTCAGCGACCTTTGGGAAAACGAACAGCACGCAGCGGAAATTTATGACTTTGTAAAAACCGCCTGCCGTCACAGCAATGGGGCGTATTATGAATTTCCGCTTTGCATGAGTACACACTGCATGGCCATCAACTACGAACTCTTTGAAGCGGCGGGCGCGCTGCAATATCTGGACCTGGAAAACCGCACCTGGACAACGGAGGGGTTTGTCAACGCCGTCAGCGCCCTTACAGCTTATGGTCAAACACAAGCCGCCGCCGTCTACTGCAACGGCAAAAGCGGCGATCAGGGGACGCGGGCGCTGGTAAACAATCTGTTCGGCGGCACGTTTACCAACCCCGAACACACGCAATACACCGTCAACAGCCCGGAAAATATCCGGGCGCTGGAGCTGCTGCGGGACCTGGAAGGCGTCCGCTTTGATCCGGAGCTGACCGCTACCGGGGAAATTGACCGTTTCTGTCAGGGCGAGCTGGCTATGACATTTTGCTGGAACGTCTCCTTTGAAATCCAGCAGACGCTGAAAAACCCGCAAAAAAATTTCGATATTCTTCCGATGGCGTTTCCGTCAGAGACAGGTGAGCCTCGCCTGGAAGGCGGTATCTGGGGGTTTGGCGTGTTCGATAACGGCGACGAGGCCCGGGTGGAGGCCGCCAAAACTTTCATCCGTTTTATGACAGACCAAAATGGAAAATACCGCAAAGCGGTCCTCGCCTCCTCCTACTGGCCCGTACGGGACCTGCAGGACCTTTACGCCAACGATATGATTATGTCCGAATACAGTCTCTTCACTGCCTACATGGGCGATTACATTCAGATTACGCCCGGCTGGGTTGCAGCCCGGGAAGCGTGGTGGCAGATGCTGCAAAGCATCGCGGAGGGCATGGAGGTTCCTGCGGCGGCGGAAGCCTTTTCGCAAAAGGTTCACAGCAAATAAAACAGAAAAATCCTCCGGCAGAGCCGGAGGATTTTTCTTGCGGCAGAACGAAAGCCCCGGCAAAAGCCGGGGCTTTCGTTTATGGATTAGATCACGTTCAGAGTCACATTGCTCCATTCGGTGGTTTCCAGCTTGGAGAAATCGTTGTCCACGGTGAAGGCGCCGGACTTCACGGAAGCCAGCAGTTCTTCATACTCGGCAACAGTGTAGTTCTCCAAAGACCAGGTATCCGTCGGCAGACCAACGGAATCCTCTGCCGCGCCCAGAGAGGTGGGTACGCCGCCGATTTCGTCCCAGGAACCGTCGTAGACCTTCGCAACAGCCCACTGCACGGCGTCAGCCAGGCCCTTCATGGCGGAAGTCACAACCGCGTCAGACTGGCTGGACTGGTCCACGTCCACGCCTACCATATAGGCGTCATTGGCGGAAGCCGCCGCCGCGATGGACTGGAACATCGCACCGCCGCAGGCAAAGATGATCTCCGTGCCGCTCTGATACCAGCCGTTCGCCATGGTCTGAAGCTCGGGAGAAGCGGAGAAGGTGGAGCCATACTGCCAGCTGTAATTGATGCTGACATCCACGCCCATTTCCGCCGCCGCTGCGTCAGCGCCCTGCACGAAGCCGTAGCCGTAACGGCAGCAGGCGTCGTTGGTGCCGCCGCCGCCGCCGGAGAAGCCCAGTTTCGTGAAGCCGTCCCGGACAATGGCATAACCTGCGAAGTAGCCGCACTGTTCTTCCTTGAAGGCAATCGGAGCCACGTTGGTGAGGTTGTTGCCGTCCGCGTCAGACAGCGGATAGCCGTCGATGAAGACGAACTTCACATCGGGGAATTCGCTGGCGGCACGCTTCAGCGCGCCTTCCTGCATGAAGCCTGCGCAGACGACGACGGTCGCACCGGAATCAACGGCGGCCTTCATGGCGTCATAACGGTCATCATCCGTCGCCTCGGTGGCGTTGGCGGGCTGATAATACTTGTAGGAAAGACCATTCGCGTTTGCATAGAGCTTCACGCCGTCAAACGTGCCCTGATTGAAGGACTTGTCCTTCAGCTGGCCCACGTCGGTGACGAAAGCCACTTCATACTTGCCGTCGGCGGAGGTCATGGTGTCTTCAATGTCGTCGGCGGAGGCCGCAGCGGGCGTCTGCGTGTCCTCGGGGGGCTGCTCATCGCCGCCGGCGGGTTCCTGGGTGTCACCCTGCTGGGTATCGCCGCCCTGCTGGGTGTCGCCGCTGGTGTCGCCGCCGCCGCACGCGGCCAGAGACAGAACCAGCATCATAGCCATGAGCATTGCAAGAAACTTCTTCATGTACGTTTTACCTTCCTTTCGTAATTGCGGTCCCGAAAGGGACCTTTGTCCACAGGGACTGCGCTCATTATAACAGCTTGTCCCGTCAATTTCAACGGGAATTCCACAATTTTACGGTTTGTTTTCTTTTTCCAGTCCGCCAAAGTCCCTCAACGGGCCATTTCCAGCGCGGTTTCCAGCGCAATTTCCATCATTTGTGTAAAGCTGGTCTGACGGTCCGCCGCGGGCAGCTCCTCGCCGGTGACAAGGCTGTCGGAGATGGTACAGATGGTCAGCGCCCGCTTTCCGGCCTCAGCCGCGTTGCAGTACAGCGCCGCCGATTCCATCTCTACCGCCAGTACGCCCATCTTGCCCCAATCCAGGGTATCGTTCGCCTTGTTATAGAAAATATCCGACGAAAGCAGGTTCCCCACCGGCGGTTCCACACCCAGGCGGCGGGCTACGGCAACAGCCGTTTCCAGCAGCTTGTAATCGGCAATCGGGGCGAAGGTCCCGGGCAGTCCGAACTGGTGGGCATAACGGGAATCCGTACAGGCCCCCTGGCCCATGACCACATCCCGGAGCTTGAGCTTCGGAGAAATGGCCCCGGCGCTGCCGATGCGCATGATGTTCTCCACATCATACATATGGAACAGCTCGTGTGAATAAATGCCGATGCTGGGCATTCCCATGCCGGAGGCCATGACGGACACCGGCGTTCCCTTGTAACTGCCGGTATAGCCGTGAATTCCCCGGACGTTGTTCACCAGCTTGGCGTCTTCAAGAAACGTTTCCGCAATGAATTTTGCCCGCAGCGGGTCGCCGGGCATCAGTACGGTTTTTGCAAATGCGCCCTTCGGAGCTTCATTATGAGGCGTTCCCATCGTTCATCCCTCCATGGCCTTGACGGCCTTCACAACCCGGCTGGTGCCCAGACGGCTTGCCCCCAGGTTGATAAAATCCTCTGCGTCCTTCAGGTCGGCAATGCCGCCCGCCGCTTTGATCTTCACGTCCGGTCCCACGTGTTTTGCAAACAGCGCCACATCTTCACGCGTAGCCCCGCCGCCGCCGAAGCCGGTGGACGTTTTGATGTAGTCCGCGCCGGAGGCCGTGACGATTTCGCACATCTTGATTTTTTCCTCCTCCGTGAGGAAGCAGGTTTCGATAATCACTTTCAGGAGTTTGCCCTTGCAGGCGTCCTTGATGGCCTTGATCTCCGCAAGAACATCGTCCCAGCGTTTGTCCTTTACCCAGCCGACGTTGATCACCATATCCACCTCGTCCGCGCCGTTGTCCACGGCGTCGGAGGCCATAAAACATTTTGCGGCGGTGGTGTCGTAGCCGTTGGGGAAGCCGATGACCGTACAAACCGCCAGTTTTCCGTTCAGGTACTCCGCCGCCTGTTTGACGTAGCTGGCTGGAATGCAGACGCTGGCGCAGCTGTATTTCACGCCGTCGTCGCACAGGGCGCGGATTTCCTCCCACGTGGCGGTTTGCGCCAGAAGCGTATGGTCGCATTTTCCGAGAATTTCTTTCAGTTCCATTTTGAACATACTTCCTTTCCTTGGTAAACTCAGACGCCAGAATTCCACGGTCTGCCAGCGGCTGGAATCCGCCTTCATGGGCGGTCATGGCTATTGTACCAAACTTTTCCGCCGCTGTCCAGTGCCGCCCCCTTGCAATCGGTGGAAAAGCGTGCTAAAATAACGGCATTATTTCTAGTTTTGGAGGCTTCTACATGAAAAAGAGATTGACTGCAATGTTCTGCGCCTTGCTTCTGCTGTTCTCGGCGCTGCCCGCCGCCTCCGCGCTGGAGGGCGAAGGAAGCCGGGCGGCCGACCTGCTGGCGGCGCTGAATCTGATGGACGAAGCGAAGGATTACGCCCTCGGCAAACCCGCCGCCCGGTCCCAGTCCACCGCCCTGCTGGTCCAGCTCTCCGGCGGCAACCCCAGTGACCACAGCACTTTGGATTATGCCATGGAGAAAGGCTGGATTACGTCGGCCAGCGGGCAGAAAGAAGCGGTTACGGCTGATGAATTCTGCGCGTCCCTGTTCCGGCTTCTGGGCTACGATGACACAAAGTTCCCCGTGGAAACGGCTGCCACCTATGCACGTCACATCGGCATGATCTCCAAGACCTATCAGGGCGAGCTTACCCGCGGCGATCTGTTTCAAATTGTCCGGGACGTTCTGACGTTCCCCGCGCCCGACGAATCTACGCTCATTCAAAAGCTGATTGACAAGGACTTCTGCACCCAGGCGACGGCGAATGCGCTTGGTCTGTTTAACAAGGAGCTGACTGCCCGGCAGGTCGCCGACCGTTATATGTCGGCGGTCTTCTGCATTCGGTCTTACGACAGCAAATCGGATTTCAAGGAAGAGAAGGTTTCCGGCGAAGCGAGCGGCTTCTTCATCACTGCCGACGGCCTGGCCGTAACGAACCATCACGCCATTGACACCGCCGTAATCGCCACCGCCACGCTGGTTACTGGCGAAACGTACTCCATTGAGCGCGTCCTGTATTACGACGCAGACATTGATATCGCGCTTGTACGTGTGAACCAAACGTCTGTGGACGGCGATATCACCCCCGCTTTTGCCACGCTGGACATTGCCGGTTCAGAGGACCTTCGCCCCGGCGACGTGGTGTATACGCTGGGAAATCCTCTGGGCTTAGGTCTGGCGGTCAGCAGCGGCATTGTCAGCGACACAAACCGTGACGTGGAGAGCTACGCCCTGCCGATGGTGATGAACACCGCGGACATCTCCCAGGGCAGCAGCGGCGGCGCGCTGATGAATGTTTACGGACGTGTAACCGGCGTCACCTCCGGCGCGTATACATACGGTAATAATATGTATTTGGCCGTTCCGGTGGAAGTGATTCTCGACGTTGACTGGACCATCAAAGGGCAGACCTTAGCCGAGGCCACCGCTGAATTTAAGGAAAGCAAAACGGAGTCTTAAGCAATCACACTTCTGCAAAAAGTCCCTTCCGGGACTTTTTGTCTTTTTTACATCAAAGCTGCACAAAACCATGCGGCTTTCTCTGAAAAGCAACGTTTTATTTTGTTTTTCAGAAAGGAAGAATTCAAATGAATCAAATGCAGACCTGCAAACTGAACCAATGGGAGAAATCTGACCGCTTTCAGATGGAGGATTTTGATAACGACAATTCCCGTCTGGAAGCCGCCCTGGACGCGCTGCAAACCACGATCATCATGCTGGCGGAAGAACGGAAAGCGTTCACGCTGAAAACCGGGACGCGCCCGCTAAAAGCATCATGCCCGGCTCGCTTCTGCGGATCTATCGTGTTTTTTAAGGTTGTTTTTCGACTTCTGTCGTGGTAAAATAGCCGTCAGGCAATTGCACAGGCAAACGGTCTGTGCGGTATTGGAGGTTCTATATGCTGAAAGTCACACGATTGAAAAATTTATATGAAGGTCCTCTCCCGCCCATGGTGCTGACAGACTATGAGGCAATGTCGAAATTTTTGAGCAGCGGAGCGCAGCGCTGCAAGGCGTCCGGCCGGAATTTTGATTTGTTTCTGGACTGGGCGATTCACGCGCTCTTAGCGAGTCTCACTGCCGACAGCGCTTCCCGGATTTTTCTGCCCAAGACCAAAACCGGGCCGTTTGAGTTGGACGATCTGATACCGATTTCGGGTCTTCAGCCTTCGGGAAAAAAGCGGATTCAGCTTCAGGAAGTGAGTTTGATTGCCCCGGTTTGGAACAACAGCGATTTGGAATCGGCACTGGAGGCGTTTTATGACAGCGGCTTTGCCGATGTGAAGCTGGAGCAGGCTTTCGGCGGCGTTTACATTGAGGAGCTGCGTCTGGCGATCATTGATTCTCCGGTGGACGTAAGCGTTCCCTATGTTCTGCGGACATGGAACCGCGGCAGTCTGGAGCTGGACATGTTCAAGCTGAAGGATTTGGAACCTCAGCTCAGCACGGACGGCGACAACTGGTACTATCAGGAAGACGGCGAAGAAATCACGGAACCGGTACTGGAGCCTCGCATGGCGGCCCTGTATAACTGCGCCCTCCGCCGCTACAACAGCGTCTGACTTACTTTTCTTTCGTGAAAGAAAAGTAAGCAAAAGAAAGCAAACTCGCCGCGAATCCGGCGCTTGAAATGGATACAGCGTTTTTTTTCTCCCTTTTTGAATTGTGTGTCCACGAAAAGCTGCATTTATGTTAAGGAGGATGAAATGATAATCTTGAACATCCTTCAGGGGCTTTCTTTTTCTGCAGGCGAAAAAATGTTGCTGGAAGAAGGTTATATTGAAGAAGAATGTATTGAAAAAGACGATAATACATATGACAGGATATTTCTTTATCCATATCGCTTATATGATATGCAGGGAAAGCAGATTGATTGTATTTATTTTGCTGAATATTGTAATTATGTAATTGATGGTGAATATATCGATGATAGAATGATTTATGAACCGGTAAAATCAGAATGGATAAAGAGATAGCGTTTTACACATTCGTGTTTGAAGAATGAATCATATGTAAGAATATGCATTGTATTTCAGATTTTAAGCAGCGGGAACATTTTTACGAAAAGGGAGTTATTTTTTGGAGGGAAACACAATGACGGAACAAGAACGGATGCTTGCCGGAAAACTTTATTTTCCCGGAGACGAAACTTTGGCGATGGCCCGCGGACGTGCCCACGAGCTCTGCTGGAAGTATAATAACACACATCCCAACGCGTGGGACGAACGCGACGTTATTCTGAAACAGCTTTTGGGTTCCATGGGGAAAGACTGTTACATAGAGCCGACGTTCCGCTGTGACTACGGCACGCAAATTCATCTTGGCGATAATTTTTACGCAAATTACGACTGCATTTTTTTGGATGTTGCGCCAATTACGATAGGCAGCCGCGCCTATTTTGCGCCGCGGGTTTGTCTCTACACCGCCGGACATCCCACGGTTCCCGAGGTTCGTAACCTGGACCTGGAATTCGGTCTTCCGATTACCATTGGAGATAACGTCTGGATTGGTGGGAATTCCGTTGTTCTTCCGGGCGTGACCATCGGCAGCAATACGATCATTGCCGCCGGTTCCATCGTTGCGAAGGATATTCCTTCCGGCGTCATTGCAGGCGGCAACCCCTGCCGGGCGCTTCGGTCCCTGAACGACGACGACCGTGCCAAGTGGGAAGCCCAGCGGTTGGAATACGAACAGGACCGGCACTCCGGACACTAAAAAGGACACTCCCTCTATGAGACGCCAGAGCGTTTCATAGAGGGAGTTTTGGATAAGGTAGAATAAATTTCGCAAAAAGAAAGACACGGTTTGCAGACTCGGGT
>CANDBG010000023.1 GCA_947382875.1 uncultured Oscillibacter sp.
CCGGCGTCCAAACGCCGAAATCCCACAGCTCGAAAGCTGTTGTCATCATGTGAATTAGGGATCATTCATGCATCTCTCTCCTGCGTCTTTCTTTTTTCTTGGCGCCGTCCAGAACCGACCGGCCCATTTGGAACAGCCCTGTATAAAGGGTTTCCTGCAGGACCGGCGTCCAAACGCCGAAATCCCACAGCTCGAAAGCTGTTGTCATCATGTGAATGGAGTGGTCCAGCGTTACGGCGAATTCCTTTCGGCTTTCCGGCGTCCAGAGGCCGCCCTGCAAGCCGTACCGCAGCGCAACCGGATTATAACGGTTTTGTGCAGCGTCTTCTTTCAGGTCGTCCGCTGCGTCCACCAGATACACCCAGCGGCCCAGGTGGTACAAAAGCTGCTCCAGCACCCGCCGCCGAACCGGATTGTCCACTTCCTTCGCCGCCCCTTGCAGCAGTACGGCGAAAACGTCTGCTGTCTGGTCCAAAGACGGACTACGGTCTCGCTCCAAAGCGGAGAGCTGTTCCAGTTGACGCCGGGTGCTTGCATCAAAGGACGGTCGTGCCTCTGCCGCGCGGCGGTATGCCGGTTCCAGAACCGCGGAAAGGCTTCGGTATTTCAGGCCGTGCAGCCAGTCATGGTCTTCCACACCGTCGCGGAGCTGCCAATAGGCCAGGATTACGCTCTCATCCGCCGCCAGATCAAACGCAGAACATTCCCCAAGGTACTCCCGCCGGTGAAAGGGGCTGGCGAGACAACGTCTGCGCCCACATGGCTCCTCTTTCCCGTCGGAAAGTAGGATTGCCAGATAGGTGAAATCATAATTCAGAATGAAGCGGGCGGCAGAACCGCTGCGGCGTCCTAGCGTGTGACACAGGCCGCAGTAAGCGCGGCGAAACCGTTCCAGCTCCTCAGCCGGAAGGGAACCCGGCGGCCGGACGTAACCAAACACGTCAGAACAGCCGCACGATGGTGAAGGACAGCCCGCCCCGTGCCTTCAGTTTCCGGTCGTATGCAATCGCAGCCAGTACGCCGGCGGCAAAACCGGCGGCTGCAGTGAGGTACTGTACGCTGGTACTGGCGGTGAACAGAGCAGCGATAAGATAACCCGCCAGAAACAGCGCTACGGGAATCAGATACACCAGGGCCACAATCCGTAACATTTTTTTCGTGCTGCTCTCTACCACTACCTTTTGTCCGGGCCGTGCGCCAATGTCATTGACGGCTTTCGCCTGCACCGCCGCGCCGGAGACGCCGCATCCGGCGCATTCCTCGCAGTCGTGACCGCAGGCGGATTTCCGGGGTACGGAAATCACGGCGTAGCGGTCGTCTAAAATTCGTTCGACCGTTGCGATTTGTGTCATGTTTATTCCTCCATTTGTGGCATTTCTATGGGAATCATTCTTCGGTTGGCGGTTGTTCCTGGGAAGGTTGGGATTCCTCCGGTTCCGGCGGAACATCCTCCTCTTTTTCCCGTATGGTGACTTGAACCTGATATTCTCCGATAATTCCCACGTCGCCGATTGCCACCAAGACCGTGGCCGGGATGGTATACGTCCCGGAAGCGGCGGAATAATCCGACAGATCGACGGTTACGGAAATGTGCTGGCCGGTTACGGCTTCCACATTGGCGGCGGTGCCGAAAATCCGGACGTTCATGGAATTGGTCAGAATTTCCGCGCTTCTTCCTTCCGGAAGGTTTTTCCAGATGATATTGTCCGTTGCAACCGTTGCGTTGCGCATATCCACAAAACGGATTTTCAATGCAGCCCGAGTAATGCCGCTGAGGTTCTGACAGCCATCCGGCAGAATGATGGGATAATATGTCGTTGTATAGTTTTCGGAAGCGTTTGTGCCCAGGTCCGTAAGATTGAACTCGCCCAGGTTGAGCGTCTCCATGTTTTTCAGCAGGGTTGCGTCGCCGGAGACCGTGATGGTTCTGGGTTCGATCTTGTAGTCCGTGCTCCGCAGCCGCGCGCCCGGCGCATCGGCAAAACTGACGGCAAGCCGCAGTTCTTTTGTGACATAAACCGGCATAGTTGCCCGGATGGTTTCAATATCGGCATGAATACTGGACTTGTCCATAAGATTGCCGTGGGTGTCATAGAATTGAATTTCCAGCTCCTGCGAAACGGTTTCCTCTGCATCGGCGCCGATATCCAGCGTAACCCTGGCAAAGCGGACCGGATCAATGTCCTCCGCCTGCCCGCGAATTTCGATGCTGGAATGAGACAATTCTACTTGTCCGGCGGTATATCCCTCCGCCACATTGCCCACCAGCTCACAGCCGACATCCACGGAGCGGCTGTATAGTTCGCTGATATTTACCGTGGCAGAGCCGATATTGGCTTCGTAATCCAAAGCATAGAACTGCCGGTCCGTGTAACTGACGGTGTAATTAATCGCCTGGGTTCCAGCGCTGACCACGTTAACCAGGTTCGCTGTAACCCGAATCTGGGAGCGGTCCAGACAGGACAGCATCCAGCGAGTACCTTTCAGCTTCAGATCAATGGTCATATCGCTGCCGTCTTCCAAAAGCATCAGGCCCCGGTCGGCGAGAGTGCCCTCCTGAAGATATTCGATGGGAATGTCCTTGAATTCCTGCACTCTGGTACGCGGGGTGTTGTTCGGACCACTGGTCAGGTCGGCAAAGAGCCAGATCGAACCGGCAACCAAAACAGACAACAGCAAATAAAACGCTTTCCGGCGTCCGGTATTGTTTTCCATCTTAGTCCTCCCCGTTTTTCCTGGAGCGCAGCAGGTTTGCAAGACTGAATTTCTGCTTGTCCGTCCCATCCTCCTCCTGAGGAAGCAGCTCGTTCCGCAGAAGGTTTTCCAGTGTCTCCGGCTTGAGATGGCGCTTAAGCATACCGCCAACTACTACCGAGATGGAGCCGGTTTCCTCCGACACAATCACAACAACGGCGTCAGAGTTTTCGCTCATGCCGATGCCCGCCCGATGCCGCATTCCCAAATCACGGGAAAGATTTACATTGCGGCTCAAAGGAAGCATACAGCCTGCGCCCAGCACACGGCCCATACGGATAATCACGGCGCCGTCATGCATTGGCGCCTTTACGAAGAATATGTTCTTCAGCAGTTCACTGGAAACAGAGGCGTCCAGCACTGTGCCGCTGCGAACCATGTCGTCCAGCAGGATTTCCCGCTCGAAGACGATCAGTGCGCCGGTGTGAGACTGCGACATCTCCGCACAGGCCAGAACGGTCTGGCTGATGGTCTGCTCCAATACGCTTGCGTTCTCCGCGTGAGAAAAGAACGCCAGAATCCGGCGGCTGCCCATCTCCTCCAAAATCCGGCGGATCTCCGGCTGGAACAGGATAATCAACGCCAGCACACCTAATTCCACCATCCGGCTCATCAGGTAATAGATACCGTTCAGATGGAACAGGTACGACAGCAGCAGCACTGCGAAAAAGACGAACAGTCCTTTCAAAAGACTGGCGGCCTTTCTGCTCTGCACCAGCGTCAGAAGTTTATACAATGCAAACACCATGAGCGCGATATCCAGCACATCGGAGACCTCAATGCTTAACAGATACCGGCCAAGAACGGCGGGCAGATCGGAAAGCGCCACGCCCATGATTTCAAAATTCAGCAGATACCGGCTCAAGCCGGCCGCCTGTTCTGTCCCTCCCATGTTGTCCTTCCTTTCAGGCCATGAATAGTTAGATTATATAGAACCTACTGGTAAAAAGCAAGGTAAACTAAGGGAAAATTCACGGACTGTTCAGAAAAGTTCCGATTGCGTTTTTTGGCAGTAAGATGCGTCAGAGCGGTCGAAAAGAAATCTGATTTTAACAGCGGTCATGTGCTTTGCATGCAAAACCGGCCCGCAGGTTTCTGCGGGCCTTTGAAAAATAGACGCTGATTCCATTGCTTATCAATGATTGAAAAGGGAAAACACTTTACATTTAATTGATATTTTTGTTCTGTAAAGGTTTATTTGCTGCAGGTAGTTGCAGCAAAAATTTTCCATTATTTTCGGGCGCGAATCCGTCGCACGGCAGAGACCAGCCGTGAAATTTCTCCCGGCGTATTAAAATCCGAAACGCTTACACGAATGGTTCCGGTATTCAGTGTTCCCGCACTCCTGTGCGCCAGAGGCGAACAGTGCACCCCTGCCCGGACAGCGATATTCCGTTCGGCCAACGCCGTCCCCAGTTCCTCCGCGCCTTGATTCTTCACCGTTAACGACAACACACCAGTTTGATTCTGCATTCCCGGTTCTGCATAGACACAAAGCCCGGGAATACGGGAAAGACCATCCGCCGCCTGCTGGATCAACTGTCGTTCCCGGTCCAGAATTTTTTTAGTCCCCCGTTGCCGGACGTAGCGGACGCCTGCCAAAAGCCCCGCAATGCCAGGCATATTGTGAGTGCCCGCTTCCAGACGGTCCGGCAGGAAATCCGGCATTTGCTGCTGGATGGATAAACTGCCGGTTCCGCCTTCCAGAAGCGGACGGGGCTGAACGCCGTCCCCGCAAAGCAGCACGCCGGTGCCTTGAGGACCATATAAGCCCTTGTGCCCAGGCATGGCAATATATGCCGCGCCCAGCGCCTTTCCATCCAGGGGCAGCACCCCTGCCGACTGGGACGCATCAACAATCAGCGGGACGCCTCTGGATTTACACAGTGCGGCGATTGCCTCCAGCGGCTGAATAAAGCCAAAAACATTGGATACATGACTGCAAATCACAGCGCTTACCCCAGATTTGATCAAACGTTGAAAGGCGTCTTCCGCCGCGTCCGGACGGAACAGCGGACAAACCGCAACCGCCACATTTGCGCCCAGGGCTTCCAGCGGACGGGTAACGGCATTGTGTTCATAGCCGGAGACAACAACCCTTCCGCCTGGAGGAACCAAACTCTTGATGGCAATATTTAAGGCGTGTGTGGCGTTCAGGGTAAACACCACCTGTTCCGGATTGTCCAGGTGAAACAGCTCTGCCAGCTCGCTCCGGCATTGAAACGCCGTATCTGCCGCCCGCATAGCGGCGGAATGTCCGCCCCGGCCCGGAGAGCTCATCGTGGCCAGAGCATCCCACATGGCGGCGGCAACGCTGGCAGGTTTCTGAAAGGTTGTCGCCGCGCTGTCGAGATAAATCATGGATGCACCTCCTGGTACAATCCGCGCTGGTACAAAAATATTTGAACGGGGTCCAAAGACGCCGCATGAAGGCTCGTTAACGCAGCCGTCAGGTCAACGGTTGCAATCCGCACCGCATAGGCGCAGCCCAGGTTTGACAGATCTCTGGGAGCGCGGAAGATTTGACAGCGGACGCCTGCCCGGTTCAACACCTTCTGCATCCTCTGTGCGTAGGTAACAGAACGGGCAAGAATCAGATAATGCTCCACATTGCACTCCTCCTTTCTACCCATTCTATGGATGACCGGAAGAAATGTGCAAAACAAAAAGCCCTGCGTATTTGCAGGGCTTTCCATCGAAAGAAAGCAGTTGAAAAACAGCGTTTTTACTGTATTTTTTCCACCAACGCAACTGCATGAGCGGCCATTCCGGAACCGTCGCCGGTAAACCCGAGGCCCTCCTCCGTTGTTGCCTTCACGTTGACCTGTTCTGCGTCCACACCCAGAGCCGCAGCGATGTTCTCCGCCATCCGGTCTTTGTACGGCGCAATTTTGGGCGCCTGCGCCAAAAGCGCTGCGTCAATGTTTACCACGGAAAAACCGGCTTCCCGCAGAAAATGCCCCACTTCCTTCAGCAGCTTCAAACTGGATACGCCTGTATAAGCCGGGTCCGTATCCGGAAATAATTTGCCAATATCCCCCAGACGCGCCGCGCCGGTCAGGGCGTCCATGACGGCATGGGTCAGAACGTCGGCGTCAGAGTGACCCAGCAGGCCCTTTTCCCAGGAAATCTCCACGCCGCCCAAAATCAAACGGCGTCCCGGTACCAGACGATGCACGTCGTAGCCATGGCCGATCCGTAAATTTGTCATGACCGCTCCTTCCGGTTCTGCAAAATTGCTTCTGCAACAATCAGGTCCAGCGGCGTGGTGATTTTGATGTTCTCCTCGTCGCCGTCCACCAGAAACACGACCTTCCCCAGATGCTCCACTGCGGAGGCATCGTCTGTAATAGGCAGGTTTCCCTCAATGGCGGACTGAAGCGCCGCCTTCAAAAGCGACGCGTCAAAAACCTGCGGCGTCTGAACGGCCCGCAGGCGGTCACGGTCCAGCGTCTCCTCTACCGCGCTATCGGAACGGCAGGTTTTCACGGTGTCTTTCAGCGGTACTGCCGGAACAGCGGCGGAGCAGCGGGCGGCGGCGGCAATCACCTCGTCAGCCATTTCCGGCGTCAGGAGGGGCCGTGCGCCATCGTGGACCGCCAGAAGCTGTACCTCCGGTGAAGTTTCCAAGGCTGCCAACAGTACTGAATGCGCCCGGGTCTCGCCGCCCCGGACCACCTTGGTACATTTGGAAATCCCGTAGTCCCGGCAGAGCCGGGAGACATCTACCAGATCTTCTTCCCGCGTGGCGACGATGATCTCGTCAATCTGCCGGGCAAGCTGCAAAGCAGTCAGCGTCCGCACCAAAACCGGAACGCCGTCCAGCAGCTCCAGCATTTTGTTGCTTCCACCCATCCGCCGGGACTCCCCCGCCGCAGGCACCAGAGCGGCGCAGCGGGGTCGGACTGCTTCCCGGGCCTTTTTGAGAAACGACAACATGAAAACTTCCCCCTGATGTTATTGCGGCTTTTGGCGCATGGCATGATCCAGCCGGTCCTCCGCGTCCTGATAGGCGCAGCCTTCCGCTAGTACCATTTCTGAAATGATGATCTGCTTGGCGCTGTGCAGCATTTTCCGTTCCCCGGTGGAAAGGCTGCGGCGGGATTCCCGCCGCATCAAGCCCTTGACCACGCGAGCAACCTCATTTAAGTCGCCGCTTTTCAGGCGAAGCAGATTTTCCTGATAGCGCTTGTTCCAATTGGTGTTTACCTCCACTTCCAAGGTGGGGATTCCAGCCAGAAACGCCTCCACCTGGGCCGGAGTGATGATGGAGCGGATGCCGATGGTCTGACAATTTGCCGTGGGAATTTTCAGCACCAGTCCCCCGACGGGCATTTTGAATACATAGTATTCCTTCACAATGCCCGTAACTTTTTCGCGGACGATATCGTCAATCACGCCCGCGCCGTGCATTGGGTGCACGACTTGGTCCCCTATATGAAACATAATGTTTCCCCCTTTGCCGCTGCTGCGGCGTCCGCTTGCCTGTGCTGCTTCAAGGATCATAAGGATCATGCAGAAAATTTGCTGGGATTCCTGGGGAAAGGGAACGTTCCGGTTTATCGTTTACCGCTTGCTGGACCGCCTCCAGATGTGCATTTTCTCCGCCTCCTGGATCAGCTCTTCCCGGAACTGCGGGTGTGCGAGGTTGATAATTCCCTCGGCCCGTTCCCAGGACGACTTGCCCTTGACGTTGAATTTGCCATATTCCGTTACCAGCCAATGAAGGTTGGTGCGGGTTGCGGTGACCACGGAGCCTTCCACCAGGGTGGGACGGATACGGGATTTCAGCTGACCGGTTTTCTTGTCCATAAAGGACGAGGAACAGCAGATAAAGCTCTTGCCGCCCTTGGCGAGATATGCGCCCATGACGAAATCCTGTTGGCCGCCTGCGCCGGAAATGTGGTTGATGCCGGAGGACTCGGAGGACACCTGACCGTACAGGTCAATGTCTACCGCGCCGTTGATGGACATGAAGTTATCAATCTGCGACACCCGGGCAATGTCGTTGACATAGCTGACCGGAGCCGCCATACACTCGGGGTTGTTATGCAGGAAGTCGTACAGCTTCTGCGTGCCTGCCGCAAAGGCGTAAGTCTGACGGCCGCGGTCGAAGGGCTTGCAGGCGCCGGTGATGCGTCCCGCAAGGGACATATCGACAAATGCGTCGACATACATTTCCGTGTGGACGCCCAGGTCCTTCAAATCGGATTCGGCAATCATCTTGCCGATGGCGTTCGGCATGGAGCCGATGCCCAGCTGAAGGCACGCGCCGTCCGGAATTTCAGAGACCACCAGCTTGGCGACGGCCATATCAATTTCGGAAGCCGCGCCGCTGCCGCCCAGGATTTCCATCGGCGGGTTCTCGCCTTCTACAATCATGTTCACGTCACTGATGTGGACGCAGTTTTCAAAACCGCCCAGGCAGACAGGTATATTCTTGTTGACCTCTACAATGATGGTCTTGGCGCATTCGCAGACGGCTTTCAGGTGCGAACCGCCGGGGCCGAAGTTAAACCAGCCATGCTCGTCCATGGGAGCTGCCTGGAACATGGCGACATCCAGGGTTTTGATGCAGTTGCGATAATAACCGGGCAGCTCGGAGTAGCGCAGCGGGATGTAATAGGCAAACCCCTCCTTCACGGCCTTGCGCTCAATGCCGCTCATATGCCAGGAATTCCAGGTAAAATGCTCGGCAACGTTCGGCACGTCGAAAATAGCAGGCCGGCGGGTCAGGATGCCGCCGCGGAGCTTGACGTCGGTCAGTTCCTCCGCACGGGCCGCAAGGGCTTTGTCCAAGGCATTTGCAGTGCATACGCACCATCCGTAGTCCACCCAGTCGCCAGGTTTGACGGCTTTCACCGCCTCGGACGCACTGGTCAGCTTCTGTTGATACTCTTCCTGATAACGCATATGTCTTCCTCCAATAAAATCGTTTTCGCTCCTTGAAAAGAGAGTTTCTGCAGCTGTGCAGCAAAATCACACAACTCTTTTACTACAGTATACCAGCTTTGGGAAAACATTGCAATGCAAACGTGAAAAAAATCACAAAAATTTACGTAAAAAAGCAGACCCGGTTTTCGGGTCCGCTTTTTTCAGGAAATAAAATCAAATCAGGCTTCCTCGCCGTCCTCCGGCTCGTCGGCAGACGGAGCCAGCAGGGCACGGATCGAAAGAGAAATCTTCTTCCGCTCCTCGTCCACGGCGGTGATCTTCACATCCACCATCTGGCCCTCGGACAGAACGTCGCCCGGCTTTTCAATCCGGCGGTCGGCGATCTGGGAAATGTGAATCAGGCCGTCCACACCGGGAACCACCTCGGCAAACGCACCAAAGTCGATCAGTTTCACAATGCGCACGGAAGCCACGTCACCCACGCTGTACTTGTCCATAAAGACCTGCCAGGGGTCGATGCTGTGGTCCTTGACACCCAGAGAAATCTTACGCTTTTCGGGGTCGAAGGAGATGACATAGACCTCCATCGTGTCGCCCACCTTGCAGATCTCGGAAGGTGTCTTGATCCGGCTCCAGCTCAGCTCCGAGATATGTACCATGCCGTCCACACCGCCAATGTCGACGAATACGCCATAGCTGGTCATGGACTTCACCGTACCAGTGTAACGCTTGCCCTGCTCGATGTTGGCCCAGATTTCCTCCTGGGCGGCGCGGCGGGCTTCGTCGGTGACGGAACGGATGGAACCCACTACCCGGCGGCGGGCGCGGTTCACTTCCGTAATGCGGAGCTGCACCTTCTGGCCCTTCATGGCAGAGAGGTCCGCGCCCCGGGGCTGGCCGCTCTGGGAAGCGGGCACAAATACCCGTACGCCCTTCACGGAAACGACAATACCGCCCTTGTTCTCCTCGGTGACGGTACCTTCCAGCACGACCTTTTCCTCGACGGCCTGTTCAATGTTCTCCCAGACCTTCACCGCGTCCAGACGCTTCTTGGAAAGCTCCGCATAGCCCTCCACATCATTGACGCGAACGATGTATGTCTCGATTTCGTCGCCGACCTTCACCACGTCTTCCGGCTTGGCGGAAGGATCATCGGTCAGTTCGCTGAGTTTGATGTAAGCCGCCTGCTTGGCGCCTACGTCCACCTGCACCTCCGTCGGAGTGATGGCGGTCACAATGCCGGTTACCTTCTCTCCTGTATTTAAAGTTTTGAAGGACTGATTCAGCAGTTCCTCAAAGGATTCCTCTTTGTTTTCCACTGCTTTGATTTCTTCGCTCATGGCTGCATATACCTCCTTAATGATGCCCGCAGGCGTGGAGGCGCCGGCCGTAAGGCCCGCAACCGAAACGCCCTGGAAAAAGTCCGGAGGAAGCTCGTCCGCGTTTTCAATCAAAAGGACTCGCGGGCAGCTTCTGGCACAGATTTTCGCCAGGTGTCTGGTATTGGCGCTTTTACGGTCGCCTACCACAACCATTGCGTCCGCTTCAGAGGCGATTTGAGCCGCCTCGGCCTGACGCTTATGCGTAGCATCACATATTGTATCAAATTTTTTTGCGTTTGTACACTCTTTTTTTATGATTTTCCAAGAAGTTTCAAAAAGTTCACGAATACAAGTGGTTTGCGCCATTACGGAAAAGGGTTTTTCCCGGGCTTCCGGATGGTCGTTCAGCCATTGCCGGACCGCCTCCGGGCCTTGCAGGACAACGGCTTGAGCACACCAGCTGGCCGCGGCCAGCACCTCCGGGTGGTCCGGCTCGCCGATGAGAATGGGGATGCGTCCCTCCTCCTCCGCCTGAGCCGCAAGGCGTTGAATGCGTTGCACATTTGGGCAGGTGGCGTCCACACAGCGGACACCGCGGGCTTTCAGACCATCCAAAACGCTTTTGAGTTCTCCGTGGGAGCGAATGAGAACGGTGTCACCAGTTTGCAGAGCTTCCGCTTCCGCCGCTTTCCGTATGCCAAGACAGTTGAGGCGTTCCACAGCATAACGGTTGTGAATCAGGTCTCCCAGCATCCAGCAGCCGCCGGATTCCTGGGATGTTTTTTCCGCCAGTTCCACGGCTCTTTGTACGCCGCAGCAAAATCCGGCGCTCTTTGCCAAGATTACTCGCACAGCGGTTTCCCTCCAACCATTTGTCCACCCAGCGCATAAGCCTCTTTCAAAATGTCGTCCGCAATCTTCTGCATCTCCTCGGAGGTCCCGCGCCGCCCGGTGTACTGGGGTTCATAGGGATTCCCAAAAATAATGCGGGTGCGATGGAATAACTTTTTTTCGCCGTCTACGAACACCGGCACCAGAATTGCACCGGTCCGTACGCCAATCATGGCGGCTCCGGCCTTTGCGTGAGCGGGCAGGCCGTCGATGTAGCCGATGCCATTGTGAATGGTGGTTCCCTCGGGGAAAATCAGAAGGTTGTCACCGCTTTTGATGGCCTGCATGGACGCTTTTACCGAGCTGAGATCGTTGTTTCCGCGGCTGACGGGAAACGCGCCTACTTTCCGTAAGAGCCAGCCCAAAAGGGGATTTTTGAAAAGCTCCTCCTTCGCCATGATGTGCAGCCGGTAGTTGATGGGCAGCTTCAGGGCTACGAGAATAGGGTCCCAGTTGCTGGCGTGGTTCGGGCAGAGAAGAACGCCGCTTTTGGGCAGACGCTCCAAGCCCTCCACGGAAACGGGGTGCAGCACATCTGCGATAAAACCCACTACATAATATATAAAAACAAACAGACCATTAAATGGCTTCATGTGCCTTGCCCCTTTCCTGAACGATTTTTAACAGAGCATCCAAACTCTCCTGAAAATTCAGCGCTGTGGTGTCCAAGCGTACAGCGTCTGCGGCCTGCTGCAACGGGGCTGCACTGCGGTGTGAGTCCCGCCAGTCCCGCTCTTCGATTTCCCGCAGGACTTTTTCATAGGGCTGCGGCGTCCCGCGGCGTTCCAGTTCCAGCATCCGGCGCTGTGCCCGGGCCTGGGCGGAGGCTGTCAGGAAAATTTTGACCTCCGCATCCGGCAGGACGACCGTCCCGATGTCCCGCCCGTCCATGACGACGCTGTGCGTTTTGGCAAGCTCACGCTGCATTTCCAGCAGATACGCCCGCACGGCAGGAATGGCGGCTGCGGACGAGGTGTACTGCGATACCTCCGGCAAACGGATTTCCTCCGTTACATCCTGACCATTCAAAACCATCCGCTGCTGGCCGTTGTCATAATGCAGCTCAATTTGCAGGTGCGGCAGCTCCCTGACGATCCCTTCCGTGTTTGCAGGGTCCAGACCGCATTTCCAGACGTGCAGTCCGATGGTGCGGTAGATTGCGCCGGTGTCTACATAAATGCATCCCAAAGCGTCGGCGGCGGCTTGTGCAAGCGTACTTTTTCCGGCCCCGGAAGGCCCGTCAATGGCAATGCGGATGATGCTCATAATATTCCTCCCTGCGTCTCACGGCGCTTTGTATCTTTGGTGTTTTCTGCGGCGGCGAAGCCGGCGGCCCGGCCTGTGGCCCAGGCGATTTGCAGATTGAAACCGCCGGTATAGGCGTCTGCGTCCAGAATCTCGCCTGCAAAGTGTAATCCCTTTACAATCTTTGATTCCATTGTCGTTGGGTTGACTTCCCTTACCTTGATTCCGCCGGAAGTGACGATGGCATCTGACTCCGGCATGGGCGCTGTAATCTCGACGGAGAAGCCTTTCAACAGGCGAAGAAGTGTTTCGCGTTGTGCGCGGGTGATATTGTGGACTTTTTGATGAGCCGGAATTCCGCAGCGATTTACGACCGCTGGAATGATTTTTTGAGGAAGCAAATCATTCAGAGAATTACCGAAGTCGTGGTTTGCGTATTTTTTAAAATCCGACAGAAGACGCCGGTCCAGCTGCGGAAGGTCCAACGCGGGTTTCAGGTCGATTTCCAGACGGTATGTTTTTTTGTCGAAATGCCGCATATGTGCCGAAGCCGACAGCACCAGCGGGCCGCTGACGCCGAAATGGGTAAACAGCAGTTCGCCGAAGTCGGCATAAATTTTTTTGCCGTTTTCAAAAGCGGTCAACCCAATATTCCGAAGGCTTAATCCTTGGAGTTCAGCACAACCCGGCGCTTGCAGCGGCACCAGAGAACCCCGCAGAGGCGTAATTGTATGTCCAACCGATGCGGCCAGAAGGTGCCCTTCTCCAGTAGAACCGGTGGCCGGATAAGACACGCCGCCAGTAGCTAAAATGGCGGCATCGGCCGGATAATAGTTTTTTGCACCGGTTACGCTTTGAATCGCTCCATTTGAAACTTCCAAGGCGGTTGCACGGTCCCGCACAATGGATACATTCAACTTTCGCAAACGCCGTTCCAGGGCCGTGCTGATGTCAAACGCCCGGTCACTGACCGGAAATACACGGTTGCCTCGTTCCGTTTTCAGGGGCACGCCAAGGGATTCAAAGAAAGCCATGGCATCCCGTCCATCAAAGCGGGAGAAAGCGCTGTAAAGGAATTTTCCATTACATGGTACATTTGCCAGAAGCTCTTCCAAACCAGCGTTGTTTGTTACGTTACAGCGGCCCTTTCCGGTGATGTTCAGCTTCTTGCCTAAACGCTCGTTTGGTTCTAGAAGGGTAACAACCGCTCCTGCTTCCGCAGCAGTAATCGCCGCCATCATTCCGGCAGCCCCGCCGCCGATTACCAAAACTTTTTTATTCATCGTCCATTTTCCCAAACACGCCGTATTCGTTCCAAATATCTTCCAATTCTGCAAAGGTTGCGGAAAGGTCTTCTCCCCGTCGGCTCGCCAGGGCGACCAGCAGCGCGTTGATCAGCGACAGCGGTGCGACCATCGAATCCACAAAGGAGATCATTTCACAGGGGGCAAGCAGCGCGCCGTCGGACATTTGGTAGATTGGCGAAAGTGTGTTGTCCGTAATTGCAATGATTCCTGCGCCCCGGTCCCGGGCGAATTTCACCGTATTTACGGTAATCCGGGAATATCGCGGAAAGCTAATGGCGATCATAACGTCCTCTTTGCCAATGCGGAAAAGCTGTTCAAAAATCTCGCCTGCTGAACTGGACTGCACCAACGAGACGTTTTGAAAAAGCAAATGCATATAGAAATGGAGGTATCCCGCCACGAAGGAAGACGACCGGACGCCTAATATATAAATGTGCTTAGCGGCTCGGATGCGGTCGGCGGCCCGGTTGAAATCTTCCCGGTCGGCTTCGCTGACCACCTGCCGGAGCTTGTCGATGTCCGATTGCAGTACCGCACCCAGCAGGTCCGGACTGGAAAAGATATCTCCTGCCGCCTGAATTCGCTGGGTGGAGGTCAGACGGCTCCGCAGCATTTCCTGTAAAGCCCGCTGCATATTGGGATAGCCGTCGTAACCCAGCTCAAAGGCAAAACGCACCACCGTCGATTCGCTGACGCCCACCAGACTGCCCAAACGACTGGCAGTCATGAACGCGGCCTTGTCGTAATGCTCCAAAATGTAATCTGCAATGCGTTTTTGACCTCTGGAAAATCCGCTCCGTTTGCTTTCGATTGTATGTAAAATGCTCTTAGCCACGATGCTTCCCTCTTTTGAAGCGGCCCGGAACGGCCGGGCCGCTTTAATCGTTCTCTGTCATTGTACCACAAACCGAATAGAATTCATACGAATTATTTCTGGCAGGTAAAAATGGTTTCAACGGCTACGTTCCGCAAGATTGTCCGCCAGTGCGCAGAGAAACGCTGTTCCGCCCGGCCAGGCGCCGGTTTCCAGAGCGGCCTTCGCCTGGGCTGTATAGGTCAGCACACGACGGGTACACTCCTCCACGCCCAGCAGCGTAACGTAGGTGGTCTTGCAGTTGGCGGCGTCCGATCCAACCGGTTTGCCTAATGTTTCCGTGGTGGACGTTGCGTCCAGAATGTCGTCCTGAATCTGAAACGCCAGACCTAAATTTGTGGCGTAGTCCCGCGCCGCGTTGATACAGGCGTCGTCAACGGCCCTGCGGCCCATGGAGGCAACCACCCCCATCATACATGCCGCCCGCAAAAGAGCGCCGGTTTTTTTGTCGTTGATGCTGGTGAGCTGTTCCTCCGTACGAGGGGCATCTGCGGGCAAAGTATCCCAGTATTGCCCGCCGCACATACCGTCTAAACCGGCGGCCTCGGCCAGCAGTTTTGCCGCCAGCGCCTTGGAGGCTCCGCCCCCGTGCCGCCATGTGCCGTCAGCGGACAGAACTGTTTGAAACGCCGCCGCTTGCAGTGCGTCGCCTGCCAGCGTGGCGGTGCATTCACCGAACATTTTATGGTTTGTCAGTTTTCCGCGGCGAAGGTCGTCGTTGTCCATGCAAGGCAGGTCATCATGAATCAGCGAATAGGTGTGAAGCATTTCCACGCCGCACCCGAAATCCAAGCCTTCCTCCGGGGTCCCCCCTGCCGCCTCACAAAACTTCATCGTCAAAACAGGCCGGATGCGCTTGCCGCCTGCAAGAAGGCTGTAACGCATGGCTTCCGCCAACCCGCCGCCGGGGAAAAACGTTGCCAGACGGCTCTCCGCCAACTGACGGGCCGTATCCAATTCTTTTGTAAAATCCATGGTTTACCCCTCTTGCTCTCCGGATTCAAACGGCAGCTCTGCCGGCGCGCCGTCGGCGCCCTTCATCAGCTTGACAACCTGTTGTTCCGCCTGGTCCAGTTCCTTGGAGCAGGCGGAGATTAACGTGGTTCCTTCCGCAAACAAGGACAGGGAATCCGAAAGCTGCACATCGCCCTTTTCCAACGCCGCCACGATTTCTTCCAGACGGGCAATCTGCTGTTCAAACGACATCTTTTTTTCGCTCATTGCTCTGTCTCCTTTTGATAAGTCTGCTGGACAATCCCAATAAAACCGCCGTCACCCAACGTGACGGATACCGTTTCTCCGGCGGCGGTATCCTGATAACTACGGAGAATCTGTCCGGAAGGTCCCTGAACCATGGCATAGCCCCGTCGGAAAACCTTCAGGGGGCTCATGGCGTCCAGCGCCGCCGCCAGAGTGGAAAACTGCGCCTGTTTCTGGGCAACCTGCTTGCTGGACAGGTCGGATAAACGCTGCTGAAGATGCGCCAGTTCCATTCGTTTGTCCTGGATATAGCTTAGATGGTTCTGCATTACCCGCGCAGATGCCAACGTGTTCAGACGCTGCCGGAGCGCTGCAAGACGGGCGGTCTGCATCTGTTCCATACGCACGGCGGAGCCTTGCAGCCAGCGCAGCAGATCCGCTTGGTCAGGCACAGCAATTTCCGCTGCGTTGGAAGGCGTTGAGGCGCGGGCATCCGCAACAAAATCGGAAATGGTTACGTCCGGCTCATGGCCCACGGCGGAAATGACCGGCAATTCAGATTCGTAGATAGCCCGGGCAACGCGTTCGTCGTTAAAAGCCCACAGATCCTCAATGGAACCTCCGCCCCGTCCTGTGATGATTACATCGCCAATTTTCCAGCGGTTTGCGTAGCGGATGGCCCCGACAATCTCCGGCGGGGCCTCCGCGCCCTGAACGCGGACGGGTAATAAAATAACCTTTGCCAACGGATAACGCCGGTTCAGAATCCGGATCATGTCATGGACCGCCGCCCCGGCGGATGAGGTGATAACCGCAATTTTTTCCGGGTAACAAGGCAGAGGCTTTTTGTGTGCCGGATCAAACAAGCCCTCAGCGTAGAGCTTGGCTTTCATCTGCTCAAAAGCGACAGCCAAATCACCTGCGCCCTCTGGCGTGACCGCGTCGCAGTAGAGCTGATACGCGCCATCCCGCGGGAAAACGGTCACACGGCCCCGAAGAATGACTTTCATTCCGTTATCCGGACGAAACCGCAGCTTCGACGCCTGCCCGCGGAACATCACGCAGCGCAAAGAGCCCTCTTTGTCTTTCAGGGTAAAATAGTGATGCCCGGATGGATATACCTTATAGTTGGACAGCTCACCGCGGACATAGAGATTTTGAAGGTCCGGCGTGCCGTCCAAAAGATTTTTGATTTTCTGATTCAGCTCCGTGACGCTGAAAACGTGCTGCTGCATGGAGAAACTCCTTTACTTGATTCCCGAACGCCGCCGACCCGTGTAACGGTATATTTTCTGGCGGGGTGGTTTCCGCAGGCCGTGGAAAGCGAGCCAGAGCCGTAAACCGCATACTGCCGCCGGAATGATCAAAAAAAAGATTGCAGCGTTTCGATTGTCCGATTTTGCATGAGAGGCGGTTTCGTAGCTCAAAAGCTCCCGCCCGTTCAGACGAAAAGCGTAAATGGCATGACTGCGGCGGTCCTGTGTGTAGAGAAGTTCCACGGCGTCACCCGCCTGGGCTTCTTCCGAAATCACTTTTCCCGGGAAACCCAGAAAGGTGAGACCAACATAGGGATTGTCGTCATTTTGAAGATAAATCCGGTAATTGTCCCGTCCGCGGTTCGGAATGACGCGGATGGAAGCAAACGTTCCTGATACCTCTGCAAGCTCCTCACGGGCTGGAGGCGCAGAAACCGTATAAATAAAATAACACTGAAAAAGACCTGCCGCGAGAACAAACAAACCGCCCAGAGCCAACAAAAAGGGATTGTCGTCAAAATGGAGGATGACCGGAATGATACCCAGCATCAGAAGCAAAAATGCCAGAATATTCAGCCAGTCATAATTTCCGGTCAGGCAGAAAACGCCCAAAATCATACCGGAAGCCAGAGGCGCATATACCAAAAGTTCCCGGATGACCGAAATCATTTTTCCTGTCATTGTCCTCCACTCCCTCCGTCCGCCCACGGAAAGAGGCAGAGCTGGAAAAGCGGTTTTTCACCGCCTCCGCTCTGCCAGGTTACACTTATTCCGTGAATTCCTGCCGTACAAAGCTGCCCAGAATTCCGTTCATAAACTTCACAGTTTCCGGGGTTTCGTACCTTTTGGCGATGTTCACCGCCTCATTGATCGCCACGCCGTTAGGAATGTCCGGCATATACAGGATCTCATACATCGCAACCCGCATAATGGCCGAAGCCACCAGCGAAATACGGGCAAAACGCCAGCCCTTGGCGTATTTTTCGATGTAGCCGTCCAACTCCGCGCCGTGTTCATCCACGCCCAGGACCAGACGGCGAATGTAAGCGGCCTGCTGGGGGCCGGGGGCCTCCTGATAAACGGGGGCCTCTCCAGCCCACGCGGCAAAGGCTTCCGGAGTCAGACGCTGGTCCAGCAGTGCGTCGGCGGATTTATCGGTAAAACTCAGTTCATAGGAGAGGTGGATTGCAATTTCCCGGGCGATGTTCCGTATCATAAAACTTTAACGTCCTTTGCAGCAATTTATATCTCTGATCAAACGTGCGGGCCGCTCAATTCAGCGTCACACCGCCCACATGGATATTGACCGCCTCTACGGCACAGCCCGTCATGGCCTCCACGGAGGAGGAAACCGCCGTCTGAGCGTTCTTTGCAACCTCGGGGATGGGATGGCCGTACTGTACGGTCAAAAACAAATCCAGGGTCAGCGCTGCGCCGGTCATGTCGATCTTTACGCCGCGAATGCTTTTCTGCGCATTCTTCCGGTTTGTCACCAAATCGCTGACGCTTCCGCCCAGGGTGGTCATCATACCGGAGACGCCCTCCACCTCCCGGACTGCACCCACGGCAATGGCGGCAATGACTTCCTCCGCGATATTGATGCTGCCGTTTTCTTCCGGCAGGGTCATGTATTCCTTGCTCTCGGCCATTCTAAAACTCTCCTTACTACATCCTTGGTAAATTGGGGCGTTCCCCACTCATTTGGAAGTATCTTATCATATCCCGGAAAAAAATACAACCACTAATTTGCTGCCATGATTTTTATTCCGCTGGCGGAAAAACCGGTCTCGGTCATGGTGATGTCCTGGATTTTGGCGACGTCCTCCGCTGTCAGCTCTCCGCTGGCTGTGGAGACCACCACGCTTACACTCTCGTCGCCCATGAAAGCCACACAGTCGGAATAGCCCTTCGCGGTGACGAGGTTTTCAATCTGGGCTTCTTTCAAGGTGTAGGATGCCAGAACCTGAATGCCCTCTGAGGCTTCGTTTGCGACTGTCTGGTCGGCGTTCTCCTGTTCCGCCGCCTCTTGCAGCAGGGAAATCGCATTGTCCCGGGCCTGCTGGCGGGTCAGACGGGCAGAGGCAAAATAGTCGGAACCGGCGTAGACGTCCGTCTCGTCGGACGGCGTGCCGGAACTGTTTTCCTCTCCCTCTGTTCCGTCTTCACCGGTCGTATGTTCCGCGCCAGGGGACGTACCGGAAGGTTCTTCCGTTTCGTTCTGCTTGGAAACCAAGGTTGCTTCCCCCAGAATCTTACCGGCCGCGTCTGCCACGTCCTGACCGGTATACTTCCAGTTCAGCGCCACCGCCGCGCAAACCAGCACCGCCATTGTGGCAACCACTATGTTCCGTTTCCATCTTGCACTCATGGTTTTTTTCCTCCTCCAAATAATTACTGCCATTTTGCCACTGTGATGCGGTCGGCGGACAGACCGGTCAGGGCAGCGACCGCCTCCGTCACTGACAGACGAACTTCCGCCCGGTCTCCTCCCTCGCAGACGATCAGCGCACCCCGATAGGTGGGATAGGTGGTCCGCACCGTCACCGCTCCGCCGCCGCCGTTCACCAGAACCGTCTCCGTCCGGCGGTTGTAGTCCTCCGGGGCCGCCGTGCTGCCGCTGTAACTCAGCTGCGTGTCCTGTGCCAGCTGGCGCTCTCCATCGGAATCCACCGTCAGCATCACCTGTACCTGACCCACGCCGTTCATGGAACCCAGTATGGACTCCATTTCCTTCTGCAAATTCCGAATCTCGGTCTCCTCCTGTTCCGTCGGCTCTTTGGAGGAAGGCCGCAAGTTGAAGCCTCCACCGGGCCACAGCAGAAGTCCCGCGCCGATCAGCGCCACCAGCGCCGCGTATTTGTATCGGTCCCATATCTTTCGCACTCCTTCAGTTTTTTCGTTCATGCCAAACCTGCCTCTCTGCCGGAATCCCAAGCTCCCGCGCAATCCACTCCGCCAGCTCCGGGGACCGGGGGCCTTTCAGCTCCACGGAGACTGGCAGCGGCGTACCGTCCCTGCCCGGCTCCGTGTGGACTTGAATGGTTAAATCCAGCCCCAGCGCGTCCGCTTTGTCCCATATATATGCCGCCGTCCGCTCTGCTATGATATCCGCCAGTTCCTCTTTTCCGGCGGCGTCCAGTTCCTCGGCACGGTCCGCAATGGCGGCTGCGTAATCGGAAAAGTGTAAATGCAGCTGCGACAAGTCTGACCGGAGAATCGGCTGAAGCAGCGCCGACAAAAGCAGAAGGCCGCCGGTGAAATGGATGATTTTTCGCATGGTTCCCTCGGGGGCCAGGAGCTGCACCACGGACAGCAACAGCGTTACCGCCGTGATGGAAACGAACCATGCCCGTACCGCGCCGATCATGGCGCCACCACTGACACGGAGGCCAGTACCGAAATGAACAGCAGCAGCGCACAGCTTCCCGTCATGCCAAGAATCAAGCCAAACGCGCCACCCAAGCCGTCAATGAGTTTGCACAGGCCCGACGAGCCAATCGCTGCGGCCAGAAACGCCGACAGCTTGTACAACAAATACTGTATGCCAAGCTGCAAAAACGGGTAAGCGCAGGCCGCCAGGATTGCCAGCATTCCAAAGACGCCGATGGTGTTTTTCAGCATCCCCGCTCCGGCCAGAACGGTCTCCGTCGCTTCGGCGATGATGCCGCCCACTACCGGCACCACGCCGGAAATCGCCGCTTTTGCTACCTTTACGCTGGCTCCGTCCGCCGCGCCCGCAACGATCCGCACAATGGAAAGATACACGGTAAACAGCAGCAGAGAGGTCGTCAGAATCCATGTGATTATTTTTTTCAGGCCATCCGCAATTACCCCCAGACGGTTTTCCGGCAGACAGGCTCCGGCGGCCAATGCACCGATGTATAAATACACCAGCGGAAGCAGCAGACCGTTGATGAGCGTCAGCAGGAGATCCGCCAAAAAGGCGGTTGTGACCTGCTGGAAGGTTGCCGTAGTGATGGCCCCGGAAGCCGCTGTCGCCGCCGCCAGCGTGGGCAGGAGCGCCTTGGAAAAGACGTTCAAACCTTCAATGGTCTCCGCACCCAAGCCGATCAGGTCGTCCAGACTGCCCGCTGTCAAAAGTGTCACCGCCAAAGCGCCTGCCATAGGGAGATATGCGGCGGCTTTTTCTCCGCCGGTTCCCTCCGCGAAGCCGTCCACCGCGCCGCAGGCCACCACCACCAGCAAAATTGACGCGGCTCCGCGCAGGCGTTGGCGGAGAACGGTTCCCACCTGACGGCTGACTTCTTCTAAAATCGTTTGTATGCCTCCGGCAAGCCCCGCCGGGCTGGACAAATCGGCGTCTTTCAGAAGCCATGCCGCTTCGGGCTGCGCATCTGTCAGTTCGCGGGGGAGTTCCACCGCTTTTGCATCCACGGTCAGCAGCAAAGCGAAAAATAAAATACATATCCATCGTTTCATCATTGCATCAGCTCCAGTAACAGCGACAATACCGCACGCAGAAGCGGTACGGCCGCCAGCAGCGCACAGACGGCTCCTGCCGTTTCCACCACAGAACCAAGGGCGGATTCGCCTGCGTCCCGACAGAGGTTTCCTCCGACTTTTACCACCAGTGCAATTCCTACCGTTTTGTATAAAGGTATGAACAATTCCGGGGAAATTCGGCTGCGCTGCGCCAGTTCGGACAGAAAATCCATCAGGGCTTTCAGGTCTTCCGACAGGGAGAGCAGAACCACAACCGCCGCCGCCAGCGTCAGAAGCAGCGCGGCTTCCGGGGTTCCCTTCTTCAAAACCAGCGCCAGAAGCGCCGCGACAATGCATAAAACAGCGGCCCGTATGACTGGTTCCATGGTTAAAAATTAAACAGAGTTTTGATGAGATTGAACAGATTGCTGATCTCCTGCACCATCATCATCAATACCACTACCAACCCGGCCAGGGTGGTCATCATAGCCTGTTCCTCCCGCCCGGAGCGGACAAGCAGTTGGTTCAATACCGCCACCAGGATGCCGATAGCGGCGATTTTGAAAATCAAATCCACATCCATCTTGCGTTCCTCATATCAGTAAAATCACCAGCAGCGCCGCTCCGGAAAACCAGAGGGCTGTCGCCCGCTTCTCCTCCTCCGGACGTTTGCGTTCGGATTCCTCTGCGCTTTTAGCGAGCCGGTACGCAACAGCGGAAACCGCTTTGCAAACCGTTTCCTCGTCGCCTTGCAGGTCGGCGCCCAGGGCGGCAACGGCAGATTTGTCATCGTCATTCAAGGGCAGCGCTTCCGCCAGGACCGGCCAGATTTCCGGAAGATTTTCGCCTTCCCGCACGGCGTTTGCTGCGCCGGAAAAAAATGCAGAGGCGTCTGGTCCGCAGCTGGAAGCCAGCATGTCCAAGAGAACCGGAAGGGGCGTCCGGGCCATACGAACGTGCTCAGCCATTCGCCGGAAGGCGGACAGAAAATCAAACAGGGTATCCCGTCTCCGGCGGTGCTCGGCAAGCTGCAAACACCGGGCAAGTACGCCGCCGCCCAGAATACAAAGACTTCCCAACAGTTTCAGCATGGCAGCTCCTCCACCTCGTAGGCCCGTCCGCTTTCGTCAGAGAGAATACGGATGGATATGCGAAAGATCTGATCTTCCAGAAGTTGACGGTAGAGCGGCTTCTGCTGCAATTCCTTCACGTTTGCGGCGTGGATGGTCGCCAGAAGCCCCACGCCGCAGCCCGCGGCCATAGAGATGGCCGTCAGGTCCGGACGGACGGTGATTTCATCCACGGCAATGATTTGCGGATTCATGGCCCGCAGGACAATCGGAATGCCCAATGCTTTGGGACAGGCGTCCAATACGTCGGTGTGAGGGCCGACGTCCATCTGCGGCTCGCCCTGGTACATTACCGCCACTTCCCCCCGCTCGTCGACGAGGGAAACCCGCTGGGGCGCAAGACCGTTTGCACCTTCGGACAGACAGCGCACCAAATCCCGCAGCAGTGTTGTTTTGCCGCCGCCCGGCGGCGAGAGAATCAACGTGTTTGCAAAACGGCCGTCTGGAAACAGCAGTGGTACAAGCGGTTTCGCAATTCCCTTACGCTCCCGCGCAATGCGGATGGCCGCTGACGAGAGGTTTTTCAGGTTTGTGTTTATACCGTCCTTCATGACGGCGGTGCCGCACAGGCCAACCCGAAAACCTCCGCGGACGGGCAGAAATCCTTCCCGCAGCGATTCCGAGGCCGCGTAGCGGGAAAAATCCGTAGCCAGATCACAGAGAGTTTCCAGTTCCTCCGGTTCGACGGTCACATCAAAAGGCATTTCGCCGTTTGGCAGGAGAACGGTCAGGGGCTGTCCCGCCCGGAGGCGGATTTCTTCTGCGATTGCCTTTTGTTCTCCTGGCAGGGCCAAGGCCCGCTTTCGGAGGCGGTTCGGCAGAATGGACACAGCGTCTTCATAGCGGGAAATATTCAAATTCTTTGGCAAGGGAGGTTCCCCCTTTCTTTGGTTACTCCACTCTATGACGGCTCGTCCGGCTCTATACCAGGTTTGTCCAAAAAAATTTATGAAAAAAGTCTGGAGCTTGAAAAAGCTCCAGACTTCGGAAACGCATAGATGGACGAATGATCGCAGTAACAATGAATCAGCCCGGAGGCCACGTCATATCGCGGCCGCTCAAAACATGGAAGTGTAAATGAAAGACGCTTTGACCGGCTTGCTCGCCGATGTTGGACACCACCCGATAGCTTTCCAGATTTTGCTCTTTGGCGAGTTTCGCAATCACCTCAAAAATGTGGCCGACAACCGAACTGTTTTCCGCCGTCACCTCAGACACCGAACCAATATGCTCCTTCGGAATCACCAGAAAATGCGTGGGGGCCTGGGGAGCAATGTCCTTGAATGCAAAGCACTGTTCGTCCTCATAAATCTTGCTGCTGGGAATTTCACCTGCAATAATCCTGCAAAACAGACAATCCGACATTTGCTTTTCCTCCTTCTTACTTAAATGAATTGATTTCGCTCGGGACTGTATTCATAATTCAACGCGGAAAGCGTTTCGCAAATCTGCGCTTCGCTCACGTCCAAAGACGCGCACAAATCATTCAGACTTGCGTATTCATCCCTTAGCTTTGTGTTGACAAAACCAAGCAGAATAACCGGGTCCTTTGGCAGCATTTCAGCTCAACCTTTCCGCGACGAAATCGTCGACTCCCGCCAGGGCGTTGTCCAGCTTCAGGAGGTCCGTACCGCCGCCCATAGCGCTGTCGGCTTTGCCGCCGCCCTTGCCGCCGCAGCACGCGCAGACGGATTTAATCAGCTCGCCGGCCTTAATGCCACGGGCAATGGCCTCCTTGCCGCAGACCGCCAGAAGGCTGATTTTTCCGTCCTTCACAGAGGCCATCACACCAACAACATTCGGCTCCTTGTCCCGGAGGAAGTCGCCCATTTTACGCAGCGTGGCGGCGTCCAGATCGTTCTTCTGCGCTGTCAGGACCTTCAGGCCGTTGACGTCCTTCGCGCTCATCAGGAAATTACGCGCCTCACCCAGGGACGCCTCGGACTTGAATTTCTCCAAAGACTGCTGTAAATCCTTGATGACCGCCATTTGCTGGGTGATCCGGTTTTCCAGCTCGCCCGGGGTGGTTTTCAGCATCTGCGCCGCATGAAGCAGAATATTTTGATTGCGGTGAAGCGCTTCCAGCGTCAGTTTTCCAACAGTGGCCTCAATGCGCCGCACGCCAGAGGCTACAGAACTCTCGGACTTGATGCGGAACGGTCCGACCTTGGCGGTGTTGTCCAGGTGGGTACCGCCGCAAAATTCCATCGAGAAGTCGCCCATTTCCACCACTCGGACAACATCGCCGTATTTTTCGCCAAACACGGCAATCGCGCCTTTTTTCTTGGCTTCTTCAATTGGGAGAATTTCCGTGACCACCGGAAAGCCCTCCAAAATGGCCCCGTTTACAATGCCGTCGATTTCGCTGAGTTGCTCCGGCGTGATGGCCTCAAAGTGGGTGAAGTCAAAACGGATGCGGTCCGGCTCCACCAGAGAGCCCGCCTGGTGAACATGATCGCCCAGGACCTTTTTCAAGGCGGCGTCCAGCAGGTGGGTCGCGCTATGGGCACGGCGGATCGCCTTCCGCCGTTCGGAATCAATTTGGGCGCATACCGTGTCGCCGACTTTCAAAATGCCTTCCGTCATCCGGCCGGAGTGGAGGAATTTGCCGCCCTTGTTTTTTTGTACGTCGGCCACTTCAAAGCCCGTTTTTTCCGCAAGGAGCATGCCATGATCGGCAGTCTGTCCGCCCATCTCGGCATAAAAGGGCGTCTTGTCCAGAACGACGGCGGCTTCCACGCCGGAAACAATTTCGTCCACCAGCTCGCCCTCGGCCACAATAGCAACGACCTTGGCGCCCGCAATACGATCATTTTCATAGCCAACGAACTCTGTGGCGGGTACGTTGCTGCCGAACTCGATACCAGCCCAGCCCAGATCGCCCAGAGCCTTCCGAGCCTCCCGGGCGCGGACGCGCTGTTCTTCCATCAGCTGGTCAAACGCGGCGCGGTCGACGGTCATTCCCGCTTCCTCTGCCATTTCAGCTGTCAGGTCAATCGGGAAACCAAAGGTGTCGTAGAGCTTGAAGGCGTCAGCGCCGGAGAACACGGTTTCCCCTCGTTCCTGGTGGGCCGTCAGAAGATCGTTATAAATGCGCATACCGCCGTCGATGGTCTTGGAGAAGTTTTCTTCCTCCGTACGGATTACCTTGGTGATATACCCCTGGTTTTCCCGGAGAGCCGGATAAGCGGTTTCGTTCTCCTGAACCACCGTGTCCACCACTTCGTAAAGGAAGGGATGCTCCACCCCCAAAAGACGGCCATGCCGTGCGGCGCGGCGCAGAAGACGGCGCAGTACATACCCTCGTCCCTCATTGCTGGGAAGAACGCCGTCGCAGATCATCATGACGGAAGACCGGATGTGGTCCGTAATGACCCGGAGGGATACGTCGGTTTTGTGGCTTTCGCCGTAATGGGCGTGGGTGATCTCCGACACCTTGTCCGTAATTTTCATTACGGTGTCCACGTCAAACAGGGAATTCACGTTTTGACACACGCAGGCCAGACGCTCCAGGCCCATACCGGTGTCGATGTTCTTATTCGCCATTTCCTCGTAATGGCCCTCGCCGTCGTTGACGAACTGGGAAAAGACGTTGTTCCAGACTTCAATATAACGGTCGCAGTCACATCCAACGGTACAGCCGGGCTTGCCGCAGCCGTGTTCCTCGCCGCGGTCATAATAGACCTCGGAGCAGGGACCGCAGGGACCCGCGCCATGCTCCCAGAAGTTATCTTCCTTGCCGAAGCGGAAGATCCGGTCAGCGGGAATGCCGATATCCTTGTTCCAGATTTCAAAGGCTTCGTCGTCGTCCAGATAGATGGACGGATACAGACGGTCCTCCTCCAGCCCTACAACTTTGGTCAGGAATTCCCAGCAGAAGGGAATTGCTTCCTTCTTGAAGTAGTCGCCGAAAGAGAAATTGCCCAGCATCTCAAAGTAAGTGCCGTGACGGTCGGTTTTGCCGATGTTTTCAATATCGCCGGTACGGATGCATTTCTGACAGGTGCAAACCCGGTTCCGCGGCGGTTCTTCTTCCCGTGTGAACCAGGTTTTCATGGGAGCCATACCGCTGTTGATCAGCAGCAGACTGGCGTCACTGGCGGGCGGAATCAGGGAAAAGCTCGGCAGACGCAAATGCCCCTTGCTTTCAAAGTAGCTGAGGAACAGCTCCCGCAGTTCGTTCAGACCATGGTAGGGATGTGACATAAATTCTTCCTCCTAAATATGATTGTAAGTTATTCAATGACGATTTTATATTCCTCGTCTTCGGCGTCTTCATCGTCCTCCCCGCAGGGCACGGCGCAGAACCGTTTGCCGATCAGACCGCGCAGGTTCCGGATGTTTTCCAGGTCAAAGGCGCCGAATTCCTGATAGCAAGTTCGGTCACTGGCTTGGTTCAGGTCGTCATAGAAATCGGTGACAAACACAGAATAGTCGTCCAGAATGCTTTCAAATGGAATCTGCGTAATATCCTGGGGACAGCCGCCCTCTTCGCCGTAGCAGTCCGGTTCCATCTCAAAGCTCAGGGAGGTGACAAAAAGGTTTTCGTGGCAGTCCCCCGGACTCCGGTAGGGATTTTTTCCCCGGTAGATGCCATCCTCTACTTTTTGATACTCTGGTCCGGCATACTTTTCCGGGGTGTAATCCTGAAAGTTTTTCATGCGATAATACCTCCTTTCCAAATAAAAAAGCCCCTGACAGCGTCAGGGGCGAAGACTTGCTTCACGGTACCACCCTAATTATCCCCTCATTTCGGAGGGGCGTCTCAAGTCATCCGGTAACGGGGATGAACCGTCCCGCTCATCGCGGGACGCTCAAAAGTGGCTGCGCCGGGGCGTAAACAAGGGGCTTTCACCCTCCCCCTCTCGCTCTGGGACCGTTTCACGACGCTGGCTTTTTCACGGCGTTTTATTGTATTGGAACAGTTGCTATTATAGCTTATTTGCGGCGTTTGTCAATATGAAGATTTACGTTTTCTTCTGCTGTGTAGCTTTTTTCGTCCGTTCGGTTCAAACTGGACATATTTATCCACTTGCCGCAAAAACATTTGGGTAAAATCAAGGTGGATATATTTATCCGGAAAAACTGGGAGGCGGCTATGTCAAACGGATTCAAACAGGATATTTTCATCGGACACAATTTGAAATCTTTGCGCAGGAAAGCAAAACTGACACAGCGCGAAGCGTCTGCCCAACTGGAAATTTTGGGCGTTCCAATGACGGAGGACATCCTTGCCAAAATAGAACAAGGCCGTTACAGCGTTCGTGTCAGCGTCTTACTGGCCCTCAAACGAATTTACAGCGTTGCCAGCTTTGACGCCTTTTTTGAAGACCTGGAATGAAGGGCGGAAAAAATAAAAACTCCCTCCTCAAAAGAAAAGGCTTCCCCTGCATATGTCTGGACGACCTGTTTCTAAAAGCAATAGGCGCTTTGGCTGCCGTGAGAAGGGGAAACCGTCCACGTTCCGGTATGCGTTTCCAGACACGCCAGCGCGGCCGTTCTGCCTGCTCCCTTGCGGCGGTACTGCGGAAGAATCATGAATTCTTCAATGCAATGGCCGGAAGGAGATGCCTGAAAATCGGGACGCAGCATCGCAAATCCGAATAATTTTTTGCATTCCCGCTCCCGAAACAAATAGGCTTCCCAGTCAGGAGCGGTGAAGTAGGCGTCAAAGTGCGGGTAAGCAAACAGGGCGTCGTTTCCGATTTCGTTGCCGTCCTGGGCGCTTTCTTCATAAAGAGAGTATTGTAAAAGGCGATATAAAATCTTTCGCTCTGATGGTTGTACCCGGTCCAGTTGAATATCCATTTGTCTCTCTCCTTTCGTTTGGTTTGAAAACTGCGGAAAGCCTACCATGGAAATAATTCCTCGTTCAACGGCAATTGCAACAGCCGCAGACCCAGCAGCGGAAGAAGTTCTTCCGCCGGAGCAGGCAGCGGCGGCAAAGGAATTTCCTGTGGATCAATGATGGTTCCGTCCAGACGCGGCAGAGCCCGCTGGACGCACAAAAGCGGTTCCGTCAGGCTGGAAAGCGTCAGGCTGTCCCGGGGCGAGAGGCCGTAGGTGACCACGGTCTCCGCCTGGATGCCGGTCAGGCGTTCCGGGCAGTCGCCAGAGGCCAGGAGCAGACGGCAAACCGGTTTCCGTTTCCCCAGACGCAGACAGCCGGTGGGCGTCAGAGCCAGAAGAAACCAGGGGCGCTCGTCCAGCTCCTTTGCCGTCCGCAGACGCTGGGAACCAAAGGGCAAAAGCCGCTCCCATCCAAGGGGACAATCGTAAATCGCAGAATTCATGGCAACCATCTCCCTGCCGGGGGATATCCCACCGGAAAATTGTAAGCCGGGGCCTCCGGCCCTGACAGAAATTAGTTTCTGCCGCCTGGGGAATTCCATGCAAAAATATCTCGTTTTTTTCGGTGGGATGTGCTATACTGGAAACCAGAGATTTTGAGGTGATCATTTTGAATTTCTGGGGTCATTTGAAAACCGTAAACCGTCACCGGGCGTTGGTGCGGAAGTACTGCTTCCGGCTGGGACTGTACTGGCAGGGGCTGACGCATGATTTGTCCAAATATTCCCCGGTCGAGTTCTGGACGGGCGTCCGCTATTTTCAGGGGGACCACAGCCCGAACGATGCGCAGCGAAAAGCGTTCGGGTACAGCGCCGCGTGGCTCCACCACAAGGGCCGCAACCGCCACCATTTCGAGTATTGGACCGACTATCAGCCTGATGGCAGCGGCGTCGGGGGCGTGGAGATGCCAAAGAAATATGTGGCGGAGATGTTCTGCGACCGTCTGGCCGCCAGCAAGGTCTATCGCGGCGCGGACTTCGTTCCCGGCGATCCGTACAAGTTTTTTCAGCGCGGAAAAGGACGGCGGCTTCTCCTCCACCCTGCAACGGCGGCCCTGTTGGAAACCATGTTGATAAAGCTCCGGGACGAGGGTGAAGACGCTGCCTTTGCGTACATCCGGCGGGAGGTTTTGGGAAAGTGAAACGAGTAAGGGTTTGGACGTCAACGGACGGGATTATAAAAACAAAAATCCCGGAGGATACGGATATCCGGCAAATGCTTCTGCCGGGAGAAACGCTGCTTTGGCAGGGACGGCCAGCGGAAGGCGTACACTGGCGTTTGCGGATGGAGACGGTCATATTTCTAATAATCGGCTCAGTGATGCTTTGCGCATCCATTCCCTTTTTTACTGCGGTACTGTTCTTGAATATGCCAGTGTTTTTTCTGCTCTTCAGCCTCCCCTTTTTCCTGGTTGGAGTCATCTTTCTTGCATTTGTACTCCTCTACCCATTTTTCGAGTCCAGGCGGTTGGAAAAGCAACGTTATGCGGTAACAGACCAGCGGCTTTTGCTGTGGAATCCCCATTATCTTTTTGTTTACCAGGTCCGGGAGATTACCGGCTTGCAAATAAAAGTTTTCAAGGATGGCAGCGGAACCATTTATACAGAACACAGAACCATGCGTGGGCGGACGCTTCGCTATATTTTTGAGGAAATCCCGGAGGTGGAACGTGTTTTCCGTTTGATCAAATGCCAGCGTGCCGGTGCATAAAAAAGAGATGCAGGTGCATCTCTTTTCAGAGTTTGCGGAGGTAAGGGATATGTTTCCAGAATTCTTAGATAACGCAGAAGTCTTATATCATACGCTCATAGGCGATTTCGGAACAATTAAATATGTTGCAGGGGATATATTTGACGATATAAAATATTTGGCGATTTGTAAATATGCAAACGACGGAAACGCCTGTTATTTATTTCAGGTCAATCGTCACTATGAAGTCATTGGCGATTGCCTGTTTGATAGTGTGGATGACTGCATGAACGCTGCGAATTCAACTTATGGCGGCAATATACTCTGGATCAAAACAGACTGACGCAAATGGAACCCTTTACTATTTGATATTGGCCCCGATGAAGCTCAGGAATTTCAACAGCGGCTTCCACAAATGCGGATGGTGCTGCAAAAGAAATGCCTCCACGTCTCCTTGTGTCAGGCTGTCGCCCCAGAGGAGAATGTGTTTTCCGGAAGCGTCATAGCCGACGGCAGTTTCTCCCACGACGGCCACGCCCACAGCAATTTTTCCGCCCAGCGCCGCTACACCTCCGGCGTACCAAAGGCCGATTGCCACAGGGCCAAAGGCCAGAAGACCAATTGCAACAGGTCCTAACGCCGCCAGTCCAAACGCCAGAGCGCCCAATGCAAGCGCACCTATGCTGCAAGCGCCAAGGCTGAATATGCCCACACTAAGCGCTCCAATCGCTACGACGCCTGCCGCAACGTTGCCAATGGCAATAATGCCGCGGGCAATTTTGCGATATCGCGTTATATGAGGATAGATACAAAAACAGATCGAAACCAGCGGCAGGCCGAAGAGTTTGGTTTTGCTCTCCCAGGTCCAGGAGCGGAAAAACCGGGAGATTTCCTCCACCTGTTCCGTCAGCTTTGCCGTGGAGGAAAGAACTTCCTCCGTACGGTCCGGCGTTCCCTGGCTGTCCTGCGTTTCCGGACGCTCCGGTTCTTCCAGACGATCCTTCACCAGATAATCCACGCTGACTGAAAAAATATCGGACAGCGCAATGAGCTTTCCCAGCTCCGGGACCGCCGCGCCGCTCTCCCACTTGCTGACCGACTGCCGGGTTACGCCCAGCCTTTCCGCAAGCTGTTCCTGAGACATGGCGTCTCTCCGCCGCAGCTCGGCTAACTTTTCGGAAAATGTTTTCATAGAACCATCTCGCTTTCTGTATGTTGCCTTGATGGTAGTGGATTCCAGCCCAAAAAGCAAGAACGCGGCGGGTGGAACTTTGTCAACCAGTGGTTGCAGTCTCTGCGGCGCAATGGATATGCGTTTTGCTCCGGACGAAGAAACCGGCGCGCCGATTTGCTGCGGTGCGCCGGTTTTGGTTTTCAGGCTTTGATTGTGCCGTCGGCGTTGAACAGCGGCAGCGGGGCCAGGAACTGAATATCCTCCCGATTTTGGGCGTCGCCCTCCGCCAGAACGGCAATCCTCCCGGTGACGGTTCCGCCTGCCAGCTCCACCAGGGATTCCATCGCCAGAAGGGAACCACCGGTGGAAATAACATCATCCATAATCAAGACCCGTTTTCCGCGAATCAAATCCGCGTCGTCGCGGCCCAGGTACAAACGCTGTGTCCCGGCTGTGGTGATCGATTGGTCCTCTACATGAATCGGGTCGGGCATGTACGCCTTGGGACCCTTCCGGGCGATGAAATACTTGGATGCTCCAGATTGCCGGGCCATCTCATGAATCAGGGGAATGCTCTTGGCTTCGGCAGTGAGAAGATAGTCGTAATCCGTCGCGGGGACCAGCTTCAGGAGCTCCCGGGCGCAGGCGACCGTCAGCTCTGCATCGCCAAAGCAGATGAACGCGCCGATGTACAAATCGTCTGTGACCTTGCAGATCGGAAGTTCCCGCTGCAAGCCCGCTACTTGAATGGGATAAGTCATATGTGTTTCCTCCCTAAAAATCGCCCCTCCGGGCAAAAGAATTCACCCCTATTATAACGCCTTGCAGAAAAATGTCAACGACCTGTCAGGCGTCTCCCGTTCCCGGGACCTGCATGAGTTTTTCTTTTTCGGTTTGAAATAGTATGGACATCTCTGGTTCATTGTATTTTTCACAGAGGGCAATTTCCGTTTTCAGCACGTTCAGCATGGCGGATTTGCTGATAACATCCACATACCGCTCGCCAGCCTGTATGCCTTCCTCGATGTGGAGTTCCTGGAAGTATTGGCCGTCTGTGGCTTCATACCATATCTGTGTTTCTGCCGGTCCGAAACACAGGCGCTTGACAATGACTCGTTTTCCTGTGTGATCGAATGCTTCGTCCGGCGCGTCGTGCAGCCATGCGCCCGCCCAAAAACTCATTTTTGCTTCCTCCGGATTTCCAAAGAAGTTACAGACGCGGAACAATGGAAACAGCTATTCTTTATGGAAACAGCTATTCTTTGTGGATGTACATTCTTGCTGTTTCACCGGTTCCGTCCTCCTGCACCATGCAGAAAAATTGCCAGCCGTACCGCTCATAAAGTGAAACATGGTCGGTAGCAAGATACAAGGTATCGATGCCTCTTTTCTTCATATCGGCACACGCAAAACGCAGCAAAGCACCTGCAATTCCATTGCAGCGTTTGTCTTCTTCCGTGTAGACGGCGCACACGTTCGGCGTCAGGTCTTTTCGATTGTGAAAGTCGTTTTCAATCACGCCCAAACCGCCGATGATCCGTTCACCTTCTATGGCTATATACCACTGCGGAACGGGAAAGACTTTTGTGAGACAGACTTCCATGCTTTCCGTGTAGGTTTCCAGGGGAATCCCCCATTTTTCATGGAACCACTGCGCCGCCGCTCCCTTCCTTTCCGGACAGTCTGTCAGTCGTATGATTTCGTATTCCATTGCAGTCAGGCCCGTTTTGCCAGCTGTTCGCTGTACTGACTGCGGAACGCCGCAAAGGTTCCCTCATCCAACGCCTGCCGGATACGAGCAGTCAGTTCGTTGTAGAAATACAAATTGTGCAGTACCGCAAGACGCAGCGCTAACACCTCGTCCGCTTTGAACAGGTGACGCAGATAAGCCCTGGAATAGCTGCGGCACAGCGGACAGCCGCAGCTCTCGCTGACGGGGCGGGAATCGGCGGCATATTTTTCGTTCAGGATGTTGACCGTTCCCTCCCAGGTGAACAGTTTGCCGTGACGTCCATTGCGCGAAGGCATCACGCAGTCGAAAAAATCCACCCCGCGGGCGACGGCTTCAATAATATTGCTGGGCGTGCCTACGCCCATGAGATACCGGGGTTTTTCCTTTGGCATATGCGGTTCCACAGCGTCAATGATATTGTACATAATCTGTGTGGGTTCGCCAACTGCCAGACCGCCAATGGCATAGCCGTCGCAGTCCAGTTTGGCAATTTCGTCCATATGCCACGCCCGCAGATCAGGAAAGGTTGCTCCCTGGTTGATGCCAAACAGAAGCTGTCCAGGGTTCAAGGTGTCCGGCAAAGCGTTCAGGCGGTCATGCTCTGTTTTGCAGCGGGCTAACCAACGCAGGGTACGCTCACAGGAAGCTTTTGCATACTCGTAAGTGGCCGGGTTTTCGACGCACTCATCAAATGCCATGGCAATGTCGCTGCCGAGGTTCGACTGAATCTGCATGGATTCCTCAGGACCCATGAAAATTTTCCGGCCGTCGATGTGGGAGGAAAAATAAACGCCTTCTTCCTTGATGCGCCGCAGGGATGCAAGAGAAAAAACCTGAAAACCGCCGGAGTCGGTAAGAATCGGGCCGTCCCAGTTCATGAACGTATGAAGCCCGCCCAGCTGACGAACCAGGTTGTCGCCGGGACGGAGATGTAGATGGTATGTGTTGCTCAGCTCGATCTGACAGCCTACATCCCGCAGGTCCTGAGCGGACACGCCGCCCTTGATGGCCGCCTGGGTGCCGACGTTCATGAAGACTGGCGTCTGTACAACGCTGCCGTGGGTGCAGGTAAATTCACCGCGGCGGGCGCGGCCTTCGGTTTTCAGCAGGTGGAACATCTTGTTTCTCCAATCTATTTCATTATGGACCGTCAAAAAACGGCGAGGTTCTGCTGCTCGGCTGGGAGTATATCCATCAGCCGAGCAGCTTTCATACTCACATTTGACCTAATATATATCTCACTTATAACGGATACAGGTCAACGACTTACCATCCAGCTTTACTAAGAACTTCAGAGATTTCTTTGAACACTTGCCGATCATGATAAGGTCCTCTCACTGCATCCATTATAATAATTATTACCCTTATTATACTGCCCTGACGTTGAAAAGACAACAGTTTTTTGCATCTCCGCGCGCTATGGGTACTGGCGTTTGCGTTAGTTTTATAAATACCTCATGTCAGCAGATCAGCAAAAACAGAGTATGTTATGGGGCTGCAATGTGGCATGACGGATGTGCAGAGCACTGGGAAACCAAGGAATTTGACCAGGACTCTGTGCCCTTCGAGGTGACCTGGAGTTGTCCTGGGCCTGTTATCATTTAGTTTTCCAAGATGCACCCGACTTTGCAGGTGGAAGCTTGGCGGGCAGATGAAAATGTGGGAAGCAGCACTCTTTCATTTTTGTGCCAATCTGCCTCATCAATAAACTTTTTCGTTCGACAAAAAATGACAAATTTCGACACCATATATGTAGTATCATAATGTCGAACACTAGCGAAAAATGAAGGAAAGAGGTCACAGCTATGAAAACAACTATCCAAAAGAAATGGAAAGCCTGGATCCTGCCTGTTTGTATCGTGTGCGCCGTTTTAGCGCTGGCCATTTTTTTCTTTACGCGCCAGCGCTTGGGTAATCCGTTGGAATTGGAGAATAATGCCACAATGGGTATCCTGCCAGGCATCGACCCTGCTCAGAGGCAAGCGGAACTTCAGCAGTTGCTGGACGAGAGCATGATCTCCTTTTCCATCAATACTAGTCCTGTTTTTGAGACAGGCGGGTCTGAGGGAAACCTGATGCTGGAAAATCCCGCTAATAACGCCAAGCTGTTGGTGGTAGAAATCTACATAAACGATACTCAGGAACTAATCTATGAATCAAAAGCCCTTCCCGCAGGCTCCTATATTGAAAATGTCCGGCTGGATAAGTTATTAGAGCCCGGCAGCTACGAAGCCACCGCCTATTTTAAGGCATATCGGGAATCGGACCACTCTTACATCGGTCAGGCGGGCGCGGACATCACACTTTCCGTGCTCAGCTGATGCTGGCAGTTCTCCGTGGATACAGGCATTCATAAAAAGGAGGATTTGCACATGAGACAGAAAAAACTTTTCAGCTTTCTGGTTGTTGCGCTGGCGACCACCCTGCTTATGGTCAACGCTTACGCGGTGGGTTCCTACCAAGATAAAAACCTTCCTTTGGGTTCCTCCAGCGAAGTGCTGATGGTTGGCGAGATTGAACCCACTATCATGTCCGTTACTATTCCGTCCTATGTTCCATTCCACATTAGCAGGTCCATTGAAGGAGACAATAAAATAATCTCTCCCCGTGTCACTATCACCAGCCATTCCGGCGTTCCTGTCAGCGTGGATGTGGCTTATACGGATGTAAACCTTAGCGGCCTGAAGGGGACTTCTTGGAGTAATGGGCCAAACGTAGGCACAAACCAGATTGCCGTTGGTTTCCAGCCGGAAACACTATCCAATCAGCTTCCTACCTCCCTGGATGGAACCAAATGGCTCCTCGCAAACACGGCGCAGAGTCTGAACCTTACCAACCTGAATCCCTATGGCAGTTCCACCCTCTATGTTGTAGGCACATTGGGTTCTAGTGTCCCGGAGGATAGTTCCTTCACAGTCACACCCACCTTTGTCGTAAGCAAAGCATAATTATTTTTCCAATTTTGGGTAAAATGTAACTGCATCCATCAAGCCTGTATCTGCGATTTGAACAGACAGCCGGAAGATAAGTTCTTCCGGCTGTCTACCTGTTTTGCGCGTTTTTGCGCACCCAAATTTAGTTAAGATTGTTCTCGCCCTTTTCTGCTTGAATTCATTTTTTCGAAGAACTCCGCTGTCATGAGTTCTTCATGGTGAAATCGCCATGCTCCATACCCCATGGTAGGGATATACACCATGAAAGCCTCGACTGGCTGCAAACAGGAAGTAAACGGCACCGCAGGACAGCAACAGACCAGTCCATATCCTGGGATCTCTCCGCTCACCTGTCTGTAAAACAGCCTCCGGGAGTGCCAGAATAGTAAAAAAAGCGGTATAAATAGAGAGACGCTCCAAGATGAAATGCTGCGTGATAAAGATTTGGATCAGCATCGTATAAAATACACTGTTCGCTAGGACTGGAGATGCAGAGGGGTCCTGTACTGTCCGTCGGATCAAAGGCAACGTAAACAAAAAACATCCGAAAGGTTCCAAAAGATAAACGGCACTATTACCCTGCCAGTATCTTCCTTCTGTGTAAGAACTGTAACTTGAAACAAACCGGAAAAGCAGCTGGAATATGGGGTCGCAGAACAAATATATACCTCCGGCAGTCAAAGCGGCTATGGCATAATGCCGTTTGGAAATCCGAAGATTCAACAGAACATAAAACGGGAACAGAATCATGGCCGATTTATGAAAGCAGGCCGCCAAAAACACAATGCCACAGAACGGCAGAAATCGGCGGCGGAGCAAAAAGGGATACGCCCACAATATCAAAGCGGCAGCGAGAGATTGCCGCAAAAGATTCATGCTCATCGCGAAGTACTGCAATGTCAAAAATAAATAGACACTTAGAGATGGAGAAGGGGAATAGCGGCCAATCCAAACAAAAACCAGGACCGTAAACAGCAGGTGGAACAAAAACAGAAACTCGCGATAACCACCTCCCCAAAAAGCCACTATCCAATTTAGAAGGACAAAGCCAGGCTCCATCAGCCGTAAACTGGACAGTCCCCCCTCGGTAATTTTTTGAAAGATTGCCTCATAAGAACGGTAATCAAATCCGATAACATACCGAAGGGACGACAAAATCCAGCAGGCCAGCCCCATTACCAGCAAAAATGCCCATCGATATCCCGGTCTTCGCCTCAGTGACACTCCTCCTGCTAAACTGGCTCCGATTAGTCCGAAATAAGGCAGCATCCTCTTCCTCCTTCCGCATTTGTAGTCCTTATTTTCTTTACTTTACCACTCTTTCTAACTAAATACAAGATCAAAAAAGCGCATAAGCGGGGAACCTTCTGGGATAGGTATTTTGCACTCTTTTCTGGTGTGACACTTCCCACAACACAGGAAGCCTTCTTCATCGTAGTAGTCGCTATCAGACTTTCCGTTGCGCTGGGCTACCATATGATTACCGTCTATTAGGAAAACAAGCTGCCAGCATGGGATAGAAGCCGCTCAGACAGCCAAAGCGTTAGCAGCCTCGGTGTTGAGCTCGATGTATTCAACGATTTTGCGGAGCTCGTCGGCAAACTTGAAGCGGACGCTGATATTGCCGTTTTCATAGACCTTGATGTGGTCTACAAGCTCCACCAAAATGTCGCGGGTCAGACAGTCGATATTTTAATACTTCATAAAGGCTACCAGCGCAGGATGGGAATGATCCACGCCGTTTGCCAGTTCCGCCCGCTCCGCCGTCAGGTTTTCCAGTACAGCGGTCAGC
>CANDBG010000024.1 GCA_947382875.1 uncultured Oscillibacter sp.
TTATGAAGTGAAATACCAGATTCCGGATAAATAAGGTGTGTCGAAATACATATTCCGTCTCTCAGCAGACCAGCCGGAGGCGATCCAGATACCGGGCGTGCTCGGAGCCGGTGGAGAGCAGGTAAATGCGGGTGGTCTCAATGGAGCTGTGGCCCAGCACGTCGGCCAGCTTCACAATGTCCCGACAGACCCGGTAGAAGGTTGACGCGAACAGGTGGCGCAGGTTGTGGGGAAACACCTTGGACGCCTCCACTCCCGCCCGGCGACAAAGCTGTTTCATCTCCCGCCAGATTTGCTTACGGTTCAGGCTGGTACCGCCTCTGGTGCGAAAAATCTCGCCGGAGGCGGTTTTCTGTGCCTGAGAGAACCGCAAGAGCTTCCGCCGCAGCTTTCCCGGCAGCAGGATAGTCCGGATTTTTCCCTTCAGATACAAAATGGCCTGCCCGGCCTGGACGGCCTCCACCGTGATACAGCGCACCTCAGAGACCCGGATGCCGGTGGAACAGATGGTTTCCATCAGCAGCCCCAGACGTTCCTGACCTCCGGCCCGGGCAGCGGCCAGCAGACGGAGGTATTCGTCCCGTGTCAGATCCCGGGCGGTTTCCCGAAAGACCCGTCTTTGAAGACGGAGAAACCGAACGCGGCAGTCCTCCCGGCCCAGGAAGCGGAGCAGGCTGTTGAGTGCGGAGAGCTTACCGTTGACCGTCGCCGGGGCGAGGCCCGCCGTTAAGAGGGATTCCTTCCAACGGGCAGCGGCTTCCTTGCTGACGGCTTCCTCCTGCAGAAACGCAGAGAATTCCTGGATGTTCTGTATGTACTTTTCTATGGTGGCAGGGGCGCGTTCCTCCCGGCGCAGGTACCGGCGGAAGTCTGCAATTTGCAGGGGTGTCAGGCGGTGTTGTTTCATGTGTATTACTCCTTTGCAACAATTTCCGCAAAGCGGACGGTGGAAGAGAATGCATAAAATAAAACGCTCAGGCAATTATTTTACCGGATTTTATGTGTTTTCTACAAGGGGGCTTTTTTGTGAGCACGTTTATTCTCTCTGGCCCGAGCGCTTGCAGGAAAAGGGCGGACACGCAGGTTCTCCCCCTGCGGGGCGCGTTTTATGCAGGTGCGTTTCAGATCATTAAAAACGACAAAGCAGAACGTCAAACGATCTGAATTGATCATTTGGCGTTCTGCTTTCAGGTCTTTATATTTGCAGTACAGCACTCTGCAAATTCCTTTTAAGGAGCATGGCAAACGGTTTCATAATCCGTTTAGCTGCAAATGGCAATGGCTTCGATTTCCACCAAAGCGCCTTTGGGCAGGTCCTTTACCGCAAAAGCTGCTCGTGCAGGACAGGTTTCGGTAAAATACTCGGCGTATACCGTGTTCATGGCGGCAAAATCACTGATATCCGCTAACAAAACCGTGGTTTTTACAATGTCGCTGTATTGGCAGCCTGCCTCGGTCAGGATTGCCCCGATATTCTTCAAAGACTGCCGGGTCTGACCGCTAATGTCTTCTGCCGCAAAATCCCCGGAAGACGGGTCAATCGGCAATTGTCCGGAAATATACAGCATCCCGCCAGCTTTTACCGCTTGTGAATAAGGTCCAATCGCCGCAGGAGCGTTTGATGCTGCAATTACTTCTTTCATCGTAAAGCCTCCTCTGTGGTTACGCTTGAATCACGGTACCGGTTCGGCCTGCAACGCCGTCCCGCGCCTTTTCCAACAGCGTAATCAGCGCGGAGCGGCCAGGGGCCGACTTCGCAAATTCTACCGCCGCCTGTACCTTGGGCAACATGGACCCAGGCGCAAAGTGTCCCTCGGCCATGTAAGCCTCGGCCTCCTCCGGCGTGAGCGTGTCCAGCCACTTCTGTTCTGGCTTGCCGAAGTTTATCGCCGCCTTTTCCACGGCGGTAAGAATAATCAAGGTATCCGCTTCCAGCTGCTGCGCCAAAACGCAGGATGCGAAGTCCTTGTCAATCACCGCCGCCGCGCCCTTCAAATGATGGCCTTCCGTGGCATAGACCGGGATACCTCCGCCGCCGCAGGCTACGACAATCAAACCGGCTTCCACCATGTCCCGTATAGATTCAATCTCCACAATGGACTGCGGCTTCGGGGAAGCCACTACACGCCGCCAGCCGCGTCCGGCATCCTCGATTACCTGATAATCCCGCTCCTGAACCATCTGATCCGCTTCCTCTTTGCTCATAAAAGCCCCGATGGGTTTCGTCGGATGGGCAAAAGCGGGGTCCTGCGGGTCCACCTCCACTTGGGTAAGAACGGTGGCTACGCCCTTTTTAATCCCACGTTCCAGCAGTTCCTCCCGCAGCGCGTTCTGCAAGTCATAGCCGATATACCCCTGACTCATCGCCACGCACACAGACAGCGGACAGGGAATATATTTCTCCGGATTGGAACGGGTCAGTTCGGCCATGGCCTTCTGAATCATACCCACCTGCGGGCCGTTCCCGTGGGAGAGAATGACCTGATGCCCGTCCTCCACGAGATCAGCAATGGCACGGGCGGTTTGCTTTACTGCGGTCATCTGCTCGGGAAGATTCCCGCCCAAAGCGTTGCCGCCCAGGGCAATGACAATACGTTTTCCCATAATAAAGCCTCCAAAAAAACACTCCTATGGCTTCCGCTTACTTCTGGAACCAGCGGGCCGTTCCCCGTTCTTCCAGAGCCTTGAGGGCGGCCTGGGGATCTTTCACTTTCGCCAGGAAAATCATGGCGGCAATGATGTAGGGCTTGAAGCTGGCTTCCTTATACAAAGGCGTGCGGTAGCGGTCGAAGACGCTGGCCTCTACCTCGCCGTCCGTGCAGGATACGTCGTTGATATCGGCGGGCAGGCAGTGCAGGTACAGCGCCTTACCGTCCTTGGTGGTCTTCATCAGTTCCTCAGTACAGCACCAGTCCTTGTGCTGCGCGTTTTGTGCAAGCAGTTCCTTTTCCAGAGCCTTGATGCCCTCGGAATCGCCCTGCGCATACAGATCGGTCCGCTTTTCCATGGCCGCGAAGGGCGCCCAGCTCTTGGGATACACAATGTCAGCATTCCGGAACGCCTTGGCCATGGAGTGGGTTTTGGTGAAAGTACCGCCAGTGGCTGCGGCGTTTTTCTTTGCCACTTCCTCAACCTCGGGCATGACTTCGTAGCCCTCCGGATGTGCCAGAACCACATCCATGCCAAAACGGGTCATCAAACCAATGACGCCCTGGGGTACAGACAGCGGTTTTCCATAACTGGGAGAGTAAGCCCAGGTCATGGCAACCTTTTTGCCCTTCAAATTCTCCACACCGCCGAACTCATGAATAATATGCAGCATATCCGCCATGCACTGGGTCGGATGGTCGATGTCGCATTGGAGGTTGACCAGGGCAGGCTTCTGTTCCAGTACGCCGTCCTGGCGGCCCTGGGTGACGGCCTCCGCAACTTCTTTCTGATAGGTGTGACCCTTGCCAATGTACATATCATCCCGGATGCCAATGACATCGGCCATGAAGGAAATCATGTTGGCGGTTTCTCGGACCGTCTCACCGTGGGCGATCTGACTCTTTCCCTCGTCCAAATCCTGGACCTCCAGGCCCAGCAGGTTACAGGCGGAAGCAAAGGAAAACCGTGTGCGGGTAGAGTTGTCACGGAACAGGGAAATGCCTAAACCAGACTCAAAAATCTTGGTGGAGATGTTGTTCTCACGCATATAACGCAGGGCGTCGGCCACTGTGAAGACGGCTTCAATCTCATCGTCGGTTTTGTCCCAGGTGAGGAAGAAATCGCCTTCATACATTTCCTTGAAGTTGAGGGAATTCAGTTTATCAATATAGGCTTGCAGTTTGGCATCCATGGTTCATTTCTCCTTTTTTACTCAATGATTTAATGATTTATTGAATGTCGTTATCGGTCTTGCCGGCCCGGAACTGGGAAACATCGCCTGTCTTGGCGTCCTCTTTGTACAGAGAGGGAACCGCGGCATACAAAGCTGCGCAGCGAACCAGGTCGTCTTTCCACGTGATTTCGTTCGGCGCGTGGGCCTGGCTCTCCGCACCGGGGCCGAAGCCCACGCACGGAATGCCATAGCGTCCCTGAATGGCGACGCCGTTGGTGGAAAACGTCCATTTGTCGGTCAGCGGACGATGGCGCAGATGCATGGCGTCCCGTGCGGGGTCCGGGTCACTGTGTCCCAGACGCTCAGCGCCAAACAGTGCATGGTGCGCGTCCACAAGGGCCTGTACGTGGGCGGCGCTCTCTTTGTTGATCCAAGTGGGGAAATAGGCTTCCGTTTCGTAAACCGTGCCGGTCCAGGCGGGACGGTCATACATATACATAGACACTTTCACGTCATCGCCGTACTTCTTCACGGCGGGCAGGTCCCGAATCTCCTGGAGGCAGGAGTCCCAGGTTTCACCGGCGGTCATGCGGCGGTCGATGGAGATGGAGCAGCTGTCGGCCACGGCGCAGCGGCTGGGAGACGTATAGAAAATTTGTGAGGTTGTGCAGGTGCCCCGGCCCAGGAAACGGGCGTCCTCAAAATGCTCGGGGTTGTATTTGGGGTCCAGCATCTTGATTAAACCTTTCACTTCTGCGCTGTCATCGGCGGGGTTTTCGTTCAGGGCGCGGACGTCCTGAAGAATATCGGCCATTTTATAAATGGCGTTGTCCCCGCGCTCGGGGGCGGAACCGTGACAGGACACGCCCTTCACGTCCACACGGATTTCCATGCGTCCCCGATGGCCGCGGTAAATGCCGCCGTCGGTGGGTTCGGTGGAAATGACAAATTCCACCTGTTCCTTTTGAATGCCGTTTTCTGGGAAGTATTTGTTAACGATGTACTGCCAGCACATACCGTCGCAGTCTTCCTCCTGGACGGAGCCAACCACCATAATCTTGTAATCGGCGGGAATCAGTCCCAGGTCCTTCATGATCTTCGCGCCGTACACGGCGGACGCCATGCCGCCTTCCTGGTCGGAACCGCCCCGGCCATAGATAATGGCGTCGTCTTCCCAGCCCTGGTAGGGGTCCGCGGTCCAGTTGTCGCGGTTGCCAATGCCCACCGTGTCAATGTGGGAGTCGATGGCAATGATCTTGTCGCCGCTGCCCATCCAGCCAATGACGTTGCCCAGACCATCCACTTCTACCTTGTCATAGCCCAGTTTCTCCATCTCTTCCCTGATGCAGGCCACAACTTCCTTTTCCTCACAGCTCTCACTGGGGTGAGAGATCATCGCCCGAAGAAAGGCGCTCAGGTCTGCGCGGCAGCCCTCGGCGGCGGCTAAGATTTTTTCCTTGTCCATGTTTGTCTCCTCCATGTCAATTTCCGTGTTTGATTGCGTTCTTATACGACCGAATACATGCCGTCCCAGACAATTTTACGGTATTTGTCCGGGTCGGTGTCTCCCTCGGTGGAAAACAGGAGTACGCGGGAATTTTGGTTCAGTTCCAGGGCGTCCCGCAGCTCTTTGTACGCCTCGTTCTTCATAATCGTTGAGATTACGCCCATGCCTACCGCTCCGGACTCGCCGGAGGTAACAGGAGAATCGCCCTTCACCGGCGCGGCCAGCATCCGCATTCCCAGTGCGCTCACCCAGTCCGGGCAGGAGAGGAAGGCATCTGCGTGATTGCGCAGAATGTCCCAGCCAATGGTGTTGGGTTCCCCGCAGGCCAGACCGGCCATGATGGTTTCGAGGTCGCCCCCCACGATGCGGGGGGAACCGTCGCCGGCCGCTGCGCCCTGGTAGAGACAGTCTGCCGCGCCTGCCTCCATCACCACGAATTTCGGCGGATGTTCCGAAAAACGGTTTGCAAAACAGCCCACCACAGCCCCGGCCAGGGAACCTACGCCTGCCTGCACAAAAACGTGAGTCGGCGGCTGTTCCAATTGCTGTGCGGCCTCCGCCGCCATGGTGCCGTATCCCTGCATAATCCAGGAGGGAATTTCTTCGTAGCCCTCCCAGGCGGTGTCCTGCACCACGACGCCATGTTCGGTCTGTGCCGCTTCCGCGGCGGCCATGCGAACACAGTCGTCATAGTTCACTGCCTCAATGGTGACTTGCGCGCCTTCTTTGGCAATGTTGTCAAAGCGGCTTTGCGCGCTGCCCTTGGGCATATGAACCACCGATTTCTGACCCAGTTTATTTGCCGCCCAGGCAACACCCCGGCCATGGTTGCCGTCGGTGGCGGTGAAGAAGGTCGCCTGACCGAATTCCTCTTTCAGCTTTTCGCTGGTCAGATAATCGTAGGACAATTCCGACACGTCCCGGCCAAGCTCCTTGGCGATGTACTGGGCCATCGCGAAAGAACCGCCCAGCACCTTGAATGCGTTCAGACCGAACCGGTAACTCTCGTCCTTAACCCACAAACCACCCAGTCCAAGCCGCTGCGCCATCTGCGGCAAAGCAGTCAGCGGCGTGACGCCGTACTGGGGAAAGCTCTCATGGAACGCCCGCGCCTTTGCAACCTGCCCGGCGGACATGACGTTCAGCCAGCGGTCGTCACTGCGGGGCATTCGATTCCATATCCATTTGATTGCTTCCATTTTTGATTCCTCCTTCAGTTTGCTTTATGCTCTTTATGATCGATTCGTTTATGAAGATGTCCATAGCACTTTACCAGCTGTCCCACGGCCAGAGCGGAAAACATCGTACCTTCCCGCACGCCGTTCAGGCGTCCAAAGGCGCACAACGCCACAACCGCCGCAATTACCGTCAAAGCGCCGTCGAAACAGACCTTTACGCTGCCAAACGCCTTTTTCAGCCGTTTCGATAACGCACGGACAAACGCTTCGCCAGGAAGCATGATGACGTCAGCCAGAACCTCCAGATAAATTCCAAAGGCCATAATCAGGCAGCCAAGCGCCAGGTATCCCACAGAGTAAAGCCAAGGGCCTCCATATTGCGAAGGAATCCAGGTCAACGCCGTATCCACACACAGGCTGAAAAAAACGGTAATCGGGATTTGAAGCGCTTGCGCGATGGTAAACCGGCCAATGAGCAGACTCTCGCAGAGCAGAAAAAACAGATTGAATGCAAACGTATAGACCCCCATGGAAACCGGCGTAATCAAGCTGAGAACAAAGGGGATGCTGGAAATCGGAGATGTGCCCAAACCGGCCCGGGTGACAAAGGCAATTCCCGCAGCACAAATCAAAACCCCTGTCAGAAAGATGGTAAAACGCCGCAGGGTTTCTTTGCTGGTCACAGAATGCCTCCTCCCTTATCGGTTCAGCAGCCAGGGATAGTCATTGCAGACCGTCAGAATCAATTTGCGGATGGTTTCTGTCAGGCCGCAATCCGGAGCGGCGGCATCCAGTTCCTTGATTTCATCGTCCAGACGCACCAGACAGCGAGTCCCGTCCAGAGGAAGCCAGCCCTGATTGGCGCTGTTTTCAAAGTCTTCCCGGGACCAGTAGAGTGTCAGCTTATCTTTGTACGGCGCGCTGTCGTAGGGACAGAAAACCGCACAGTTGCCGCACTCATTGCACATTCCATCCACATGAACGATCTGCGGCATGGCGATGCCGGGGACTTGAATGGCGACATTGGCCCGGTTGGGACATACATCCACACAGCACTGGCAAATGGTCGCGCATTCCAGGCACCGTTCTCCTGCGCCGCACTGGGAACAGTCTGCGCAAAGCGAACCTTTTTGTTCCAGCGCATACGCGGCATCCGGACGTACATTCTGGTTCGCGTATTTGTCCAGCTCCAGCTCGTTCAGAATGCTTTCCACAGCCCTGGCGGCGTCCGCAATGGCCTCCACTACGGTAGCCGGTCCGCGTTTCCGGTCGCCAATGACCGGCCAGCCGCCAACGTCTACGCTTTCGTCGATTTTCTCACCGACGGCGGCAATCAGTGTTGTGCAGGGCAATTCCACCGTTTTTCCCGTTGGCGCAGGCGCACGGCGTCCAGAGGCATCCGGCTCGCCCAGCTGCATGACCTGACAGGTCAGAATGTCGTCCTTTACGCCCTCCGGAGCCATCAATTCCAGGAATTCGATGCCTTCTTCCAGCGCTAATTGCAGCTCCTCTTCCTCGGCGGGCATTTGCTTTTTCGTGCGGCGGTAGATCAATCGAACGCGCTCCACTCCCGGCACGCGCTTCACGGCCCGGGCGGTGTCCATGGCGGAGTTTCCGCCTCCGATTACCGCAACATCGCTTCCCAGCATTAACGTCTTGCCGCTTTTGAGCGCGGACAAAACCTGTGTGAAGTTCTGATAGCTTCCGTATTTCAGACGAGGATCGCCGGCTTTCTGTGCGCCGGTCGCAAAGAGGATGTGAGTATATCCCTTGCCCTCCAGTTCAGCGGCGGAGGAAACCGGGCTGTTCAGCCGGACCTCTGCGCCCATCGAACGAATGATAGCTTCATCCTTGTCAATGGCGGCAGAGGAAATGCGGAATTCCGGGATCACATGGCGAACCACACCGCCCAGTTTTCCGGAAGCTTCATAAATCGTAACCGGAACGCCTTCCCGGCCCAGGAAGAACGCCGCCGCCATACCGGCAGGGCCGCCGCCTACGACTGCCACGCTGACGCCGCTTTTGGGGGCCTTGGGTTTCAGCGCTGGAAGGAGTCCGTCGAAGCCGTTTTCCGCCGCAGTCAGCTTGGCCGCACGGATGGACACGGGTTCTTCGTAGAAATCACGTGTGCACTTGTTGGTGCATCGGTGAGGGCAGATCGTTCCCGTAATGAACGGCAGGGGATTTCGCTGTGTGATTACCGTCAACGCCTGCGTGTAGTTCCCCTCCCGAACCAATCGCAAATAAGCGGGAATGTCCTGATGAATCGGACAGCCGCTTCGACAGGGAGCCGTAAAGCAATCGGTCAGCGGCACTTTTTCTTCCAGCTTCCGACCGGCTGCCGGCTTGATTGGCTTACGATAATAGTCATCCTGGAAGACGTTTTCCGCCATAGCCGACACCGCGGCAGGGTCGACGCCGGTCCAGGCGCCGCCGCTGAGGCTGTCCAGTTCCGCGCCCAGCTGGCGCAGACGCGGATAACCGCCGGGCTTCAATAGGGTTGTTGCCACGGTCACAGGCCAGATTCCTGCGCTGGCCAGGGCCTTGATGCTGTGAAGGTCCGCGCCGCCGGAGTAGGAGATGCGCAGTTTGCCGCTGAACTCCTGGGACAGCCGGGAAGCCAATGTAATCGAAAGCGGGAAAAGCGAGCGTCCGGACATATACATTTCTTCGCTCGGCAATTCTCCGGCGGCAACATCCACGGGGAACGTGTTGGTCAGCTTGACGCCAAACTCTACGCCGCGTTTGGCCGCCAGGGCTTGCAGACGCTGGAACATCGGCACCGCGTCAGTCCACTGCAAATCCTCGTTAAAGTGGTGATCGTCGAAGGTAACGTAGTCAAAACCCAGACGGTCGAGGATGCTTCGCGCGGAGGAATAGCCCAGCAGGGTTGGATTGCATTTGACGTAAGTATGCAGCCCTTTCTCCTGAATCAAATAGGCTGCAATGCCCTCGATTTCGGCGGGCGGACAGCCGTGGAGCGTGGATTCCGTGATGGAGCGGGAGACAACCGGGGTTATGCCCTCCACAAAGGCGGCGTCCACCTTGCGGAACTGGTTCAGGTGGTCCAGCGCCCACTGGCGGCAGTTCTGGAACTCCGGCGTTTTGGACGCGTCCATCATTTCCGTGATGTATCGGTCAACCTTCGGACTTTTGATTCCCGCCAGGTCATAGCCTACGCTCATGTTAAACACAAAGCCGTTTTCGCTTCCCAGTTCCAGCTCCTGGGAGAGCAGCTTACAGGCAAACCATGCCTTGACATACTCCTCAAATGCCTGGGGGACCGTGAGTTCGGTGGACCATTCGCAGTTGTAGCACTCGTCACCGGCAGTAATGCAGGGCTTGTTTACACACTTGGATAACTCTTCGCCGTCCATAATCTGCACCGTTTTCAGCTCAAAGAAGCGGGCGCCTGAAACATAGGCCGCAACGATGTTCTGCGCAAGCTGTGTGTGCGGGCCGGCGGCGGGTCCCAGAGGAACTTCCACAGTTTCCTTGAAAAGGGGCCGTTTGGTGCCGTAAGCAGGTCCTTTCGGCACGCCAAACACAGTGCCCTGACGATGGTATTCCTCCAAGATCCAGTGCATCAGTCTGCCAAATGGAATCGGCCGCATGAGATCGCTCATAATTTTTTCCTCCTTAATAGCTTCGGTGATTTAATTCGCCCCAAAGTTTTTTGCTCTGCTCCATAACCCAGGCATTGATTTTCTCCTCGTCAATGCCTGTGAATGCGCGGTCCTGATATACGACTTTTCCGTTGATGATGGTTGTGCGGCAGTTCTTGCCCATCATGCCAAAGAGCATATGACCGTCGATGTTGTCCGGTCCAAAGGGCGTGAAGGGCTTGTAATCCATAACGATGATATCTGCGGCGGCTCCGGGCTTGAGTACGCCCAGGGGCTTTTCAAAATACCGGGCGCAAATCGCCGGGTTGTTCCGAAAGAGCATCCCGGCAGCCTCGCACCAGCCGACGCTGGGATCGCAGGCGTTGTGCCGCTGCATCGGCAGCACGACTTTCAGGCTTTCCAGCATATCGTGGGTGTAGGCGTCGGAACCCAATCCGATGAGGATGTTTCTGGCGCACATTTGCAGAACCGGCGAACAGCCTACGGCATTGCCCATATTGGACTCCGGGTTGTGGCAAACCATGGTGTTGGTTTCCTTGAGAATGTCCAGCTCGGCGGGGGAAACATGGATGCAGTGGCCCAGCATGGTTTTTTCTCCCAGAATTCCGTTATACAGCAGCCGGTTAACAGGCCGGCAGCCATAATTGCGCAGGCTGTCGTAAACGTCGTTCATGCCCTCGGCCACATGAATATGGAAACCGGTTATGCCGTCGTTGGCTTTGACCATCTCCTCAAATGTACGGTCCGAAATGGTAAACAGGGCGTGACCGCCAAACATGGCTTTGATCATATCGCTGTTTTCGTTCCTGGCCCACTTGGCGAAGTCCGCGTTCTCCTCAATGGACTGCCGGCATTTTTCCTGTCCGTCCCGTTCCGAGACCTCGTAGCACAGACAGGCGCGCATTCCCAATTCCTGACAAACGTCCTTAATGGCGAACAGGGAACCGGGAATCTCGCCAAAAGAGGCGTGGTGGTCAAAGATCGTCGTTACGCCATCCCGGATGCAGTCCAGCACAGTGGCGTAGGCACAGGCCCGCGTTCCATCCAAAGTAAGGTGGCGGTCGATGTACCACCATTGGCCGTCCAGCACCTCGAGAAAGTTGGTGGGATGAAAGCCGTCGATGGACAGCCCGCGGGCCAATCCACTGTATATGTGGGTGTGTACGTTGATCAGGCCCGGCATGATGACGCCGCCTTTGGCATCAACGAACTCCGCTTGCGGGAACCGGGCCCGCAGGTCATCCAGTTTTCCTACCTCCTGAATGCGTTCGCCGTCCGTCAGAACTGCGCCGTCTTCCAGCCAGGGGGTTTCTTCGTCTCGCGTACATACACGTCCATTTCCAATCAGCAACATGGTCAGCGGCCTCCTTTTGATAAATAAAAATGGCGCTCATCTCCTGAAAAGATGAACACCAGCCCGTGCGCGCAGCACTTCGTTACAGCCTTAAATTGTCGGGGAAATTTGCTTGTTGGATGTATTCTATCACACTGTTTTTTCAAATGCAATAGGAAAAATAAAAAAATTTCTTTCCAACTAAAATTTTTTCTTGCGCCCTTTCTGCGTTCGTGGTAAAATAGGAACTATCCATTCCATAAAAAGGGGGATATTGTTTATGCAGGCATCTGATTTTCAATTTTACTTCCACCTGGCCCACGCTATAGCCCAGCAGTTCGGCCCGGACTGCGAGGTTGTTGTCCATGACCTGGAAAGCAATGACCCGGATCGTTCCATCGTGGCCATTGAAAACGGGCACGTCACCGGGCGGCAGGTTGGAGACGGTCCTTCACGGATCGTTCTGGACGCCCTGCGGGGCGACCGCTCGAACTTGCAGGACCATCTGGCATACCTGACAAAAACCGCCGACGGAAAAATTCTGAAATCCAGTACCATTTACATTCGGGACGACTCCGGAATTGCCCGCGGCATTTTCTCCATCAACTACGACATTACCATGATGCTCTCCATGGAAAAAACGCTGCGGGAATTCACCGCGACGGACCTTCCGGAACCGGAACCCGCTCCAATTTCCCGCAGCGTCAGCGACCTTCTGGACGAGCTGATCGCACGGAGTGCAGAGGTGGTTGGAAAGCCGGTTGCACTTATGGGAAAGGAAGATAAAATTCGGGCGATTCAGTTTTTGAACGACTCCGGCGCTTTTTTGATTACAAAGTCCGGGGACAAGGTATGCAAATTTTTCGGAATTTCCAAATACACGCTGTACAATTACATTGATGAAGCAAAGGCGCAGAACGCCTCGGAATAACAGAAATCATTGCTTTGCCTTTGCCTCTCCCCAAAGCGGCGCCGTACGCATGACGCCGCTTTGGGGGCGCTTATTCGTCGTCAGTCCGACGTTTCTTTTGGTAAAATCAGGTTGAGCAGAATCGCCATAAGGGTTGCAGCGACCACCGCCGTCGAGCCAAACACGGTAGACACCCAGCCCGGAAAACCGTTGCCGGACAGACAGCCGGGCACCTGCGTAATTCCGACGCCCAGCGCAACCGACAGACCGACCACGGTGCTTTTGCGCATCGTAAAAGCGCCTTCTGAGGTAATCATGCGGATGCCGGTCATGGTAATGGTCGCGAACACCGACAGCGTTGCGCCGCCAATGACACACTGTGGAATCGTCGTCAGAAGCGACGCAAATTTCGGCATAAAGCCAGCAATCAAAAGAATCCCGGAGGCGAATGTAAAGACCGCGCGGTTAATGACTTTATTGACCGTAACAATTCCCACATTCTGGCTGAACGAAGCAACCGGCAGCCCGCCAAAAAAGACGCCGATCAGGCTCATGACGCCCTGTCCGATAATGCCGTCGGAAAGCTCCTTGTCCGTCGGCACACGGTCCATACCGCCCATGGTGGTGGAAGTCAGGTCACCGATGGTCTGCACGGAATTGACCACATAGACAATCGCCAGGGAGACAATCGCCGAGGGAACAAACTCGATTTCAAAGGGCATGAACTTCGGCAGCGCCACCCAGGAGGCTCCCGCCACTCCGGACAGCTCCACAATCCCCACGAAACAGGCGGCGATATATCCTGCAATCATTCCGAACAATAAAGAACCTAACTTCCAGATACCCTGGGTGAAGTTGTTCAGGAAAATGACGATGGCAAAGGTAAACAGCGCAACGCCCCAGCTCCGCACGCCTCCGAACCATTCGCTGGACGCGTTGCCGCCAGCCATATAACGGACAGCAGTGGGATAGAGGGAAAGGCCGATGGTGAAAATAACGGTACCTGTCACCAGGGGCGGAAACAGCTTGCGGATTTGCTTCACAAAAATTCCGAACACAATCGCAACCATGCCGCCCACAAGCTCCGCGCCTAAGATTGTGGAAAGGCCGAACTGTCCGCCGATGGCCGTCAGCGTGGGGACGTAAGCGAAGCTGATTCCCATGATGACCGGCAGACGCGCGCCGATGCGGTGGAAAATCGGAAACAGCTGAAGAAGTGTCGCGAGAGCCGTAATAATCAGGGACGCCTGAATCAGGATCGTTTTTTCCTCCGCGTTGAGACTGCACACTTCGCTGCCGGAAATAATGAGGGCCGGTGTGATGACGCCTACCACCGCCGCAACGACATGCTGAAGTCCCAGCGGAATCAGCTGACCTGCGGGGGGAATGCCCTCATACGAAAAAACACTGGCGGCGTTCTTTGCTGACCGTTCCATTTTTCTAATTCTCCTTCTGATAATCATTAAAATTTTTTATTGCTAAAAAATTTTAATTCAATCATAGACGTTTTTTCCATCCTTTTCAAGTACATTTCTTTGTTTTCCGGGAGTCTTCGGAGGAATCGGCGGTGGTTTCAAAAAATTTCCGTCAAAATTCCAAGAACATTTTACACACTGATCGAAGCGGAATCCCACAAACCATTTATAATTCCGCATTTTAAGGCAAAAAATATGGATTGTATTTTTTCCCGGCCGTGAAAACAGATAATTTTTCAATGCCCCTGAATTTTTTTCTGTTCATTGTAAAAATTCTGTGTTATACTACTTCATAAGAAAACACAGCGGCTGTAACGAAGTGCTGCGCGCACGGGCCACCCCTTTTGGGTATACGTTACAGCGGCTGTGTTTGTTTTTCAGGAGGAGGCAACAGAATGTACATTATCCAAAACGGAACTTTGGTTTCGTCCGAAAGAGTATGGCGGGCGGACCTGGCGATGGAGGACGGAAAAATCACTGCGATTGCACCAAACCTTGCGCCGAAACCGGGGGACTGCGTTACCGATGCAAAAGGGTGCTTTGTATTTCCGGGTTTCATTGACCCCCATACGCATCTGGACATGAACAACGGCGTCACCACAACGGCGGACGATTTTTCCTCCGGCACGCTGGCGGCGGTGTGCGGAGGCACAACAACGCTCCTCGACTTCGCCACACAGGACAAGGGAAAGAGCTTAAAAGAGGCGTTGGAGCTCTGGCACAAAAAGGCCGGCGGCCGCAGCAGCTGCAATTACGGTTTTCACATGGCCGTTACCGACTGGAACGAACATACCCGGCAGGAATTGATGGAAATGATTTCCGCCGGCGTCACATCGCTCAAGGTCTATCTGGCCTATGACGCCCTCCGCATTTCCGATGCCCAGCTTCTGGACATTTTGCAGGAGTGCCGTTCGTTAGGCCTGCAAATTGGCTGTCACTGTGAAAACGGTGAGATTGTGAACTTTTTGCAGCGCCGGGAGTTATCCCGGGGAAATTACGGTCCGGCGGCGCATCCGGTTTCGAGGCCCGCCGCGGTCGAGGCGGAAGCCATCAGCCGTTACGCATACATCGCCGGTCTGGCGGAATGTCCCATTACCGTAGTGCATCTGTCCAGCGCCGCAGGACTGGAAGAAGTCCGGAATGCACGGCGGCGCGGGCAAACCGTTCAGGTGGAAACCTGCCCCCAGTATTTGCTGCTGGATGAGAGCCGGTATCTGCTTCCCGGATTTGAGGGCGCGAAGTTCGTGATGAGTCCGCCCCTGCGGAGCGTTTCTGACCGGAATACTTTGTGTCAGGCGGTTTTGGACGGAGAAATCGACACCATTGCCACCGACCATTGTTCGTACCGTTTCGCCGGACAGAAGGAGCTTGGACGAAATGATTTTACCAAAATCCCCAACGGAGCGCCTGGTCTGGAACACCGGCCTGCACTGTTTTTTACCCAATTTGTCTCCACAGGTCTGCTTGACCCGGAACGAATGTGCGCGCTGCTGTCGGAAAACCCGGCCCGCCAATATGGAATGTTTCCTCAAAAGGGGCTCCTTGCGGTTGGCGCGGACGCCGACATAACCGTTTGGAATCCAAATACTGTCCGGACCATTTCCGCCGCAAACCAGCGCCATCAAACAGATTATACTCCCTACGAGGGAATGACGGTCAAGGGCAGCGCCAGCATGGTTTTTGTCAACGGAATCCTGACGGTCCGGGACGGCGTGCCTGTTCAGACAGGCGCGGGAGCCTATGTTTTCCGCAAATGCACATCCACGTCCCTTCGTTAGAACGTCAAACAGGAGAGCAACTATGAAAATCAGTCGCGTAGGCGGCATGATTGCCGCGGCCAGTCAAAGCATTGCAAGACCTATGCTGCAAGTGGGATCGATTTCGATTATCCGCCGGATTGTCATTACCTTCCAGCAAGCCGGAATTTTTCCGATTGTTGTCATTACCGGCGCGGATGAAGACCGGGTTCGGTATGAGCTATCCAATCACGGCGTTATTTTTCTGTCCAGCGCGCCGTCCGCGAACGCAAAGCTGCTGGAATGCGCACAGATTGGAATGCGTTACCTGGCGGGGAAGTGTGAACAAATGGTGTTTACGCCCGTCAATACGCCGATGTTCCGGCCCAATACCTTACAAACATTGATTCACGCCAAAGGCGATCTGATTTTACCGTCCTTCGGCGGGAAAAGCGGGCATCCTCTGCTTGTATCGGCCGCCGCTGCGAAACAGATTGTCGGCTTCCGTGGTGAGGAGGGCTTGCCGGAAGTTCTGCAAGCCCTGACCGGAAGCAAAATTACCGTGGAAGTCGAGGACCCGGGAATTCTGACAAATATATGCAACGATCAGGAGCTGCAAAAACAGCTGGACAGCCACAATCAATCGCTTTTGCATCCGCAGGTTCAGCTGAGCATTGGACGGGAAACGCCCTTTTTTAACGCACGCTTAAAGCTGCTGCTCTTTCTGCTTTCGGACACGCACAATATGCGCAAGGCCTGTTCCGCCATGGCGATTTCCTACGGAAAGGCATGGGACATGATCAACCGTCTGGAACGGGAACTGGGGTATTTTGTGGTCGAACGGGCCCAGGGCGGAAGAAACGGCGGAAATACCTCCCTGACAGAAGCGGGGATTCGGTTTCTGCGGGCCTGTCAGGAATACGAGGAGACCGTATTTCAATTTGCACAAAATCAGTTTCAGGATATGTTTATCTCATCAAAAATCATAGGATAAAATCTGCAAGTTCTTCCGGGGAATAACTTGCAACTCCAGGCGGCGGCACGTATCATGAATTTGTAACATTTCACAAGAAAAGAGGGTATGAATGATGTTTGCTGTAAATGTCAACGGAAAAAATTACGAAGCGGAACAGGATAAAAAGCTGCTGTCGTTTCTGCGGGACGACCTCCATCTGACGGCGGCCAAGGACGGATGCAGCGAAGGCGCCTGCGGCACCTGTACGGTGCTGGTGGACGGCGTGAAAACAAAGGCGTGCGTGGTGTCCGTCAGCAAGCTGGAAGGAAAAAAGGTTCTGACCGTGGAGGGCATCGCGCCGGAGGAAATGCGTATTTACGAGCATTGCTTTGCGGAAGCGGGAGCCGTTCAATGTGGGTTCTGCATTCCCGGCATGATTCTTTCCGCGAAAAGTCTGCTGGATAAAAATTTGAATCCCACGCGGGCGGATGTCAAACAGGCCATTCGAGGCAACCTGTGCCGCTGCACGGGCTACAAGAAAATTGAGGATGCCATTTTGATGGCAGCGGAGTTCTTCCGGGAGAACAAGCCGATCCCCCCCGCTCCGACTTCCTTACATATGGACGAGTATGCCAAACGCATCGACGCTGCGGAAAAGATCAATGGTACGGGCCTGTTTGCGGACGACATTGCGGTAGAGGGAATGCTTTATGCAAAGCCGGTCTACTCCAAGTACCCGCGGGCCAGAATCAACCGAATTGACGTGAGCCGCGCCCAGGCGCACCCGGACTGCGTAAAGGTTCTGACAAAAAAGGATGTGCCCTGCAACAAAATCGGGCACATCAAGCAGGACTGGGATGTTATGATGGGCGAAGGTGATATTACCCGCTATGTCGGAAATGTCCTGGCGGTTATTGCCACCGGCAAAAAGGAAAAGCTGGAAGAAATTGCCGCGCTGGTGGAGGTGGATTACACCGAACTGGAACCGGTAACGACCCCGTTCGACGCCCTGAAGGGTGACGCGCCCCTCCTGCATCCCGACGGCAACATCATGAGCCGGGCCAATCTGATTCGGGGCAATGCGGACGAGGCGATCAAGAACGCAAAGTATGTTGTTACCCGAAAATATAAGACCTCCTGGCAGGACCACGGCTTCATGGAGCCCGAATGCTGCGTGGCCATGCCGGAGGGTGAGGACGGACTTCTGGTCTATACCAGCAGTCAATCGGTTTATGATGTACAGCGGGAATGTTCCGCGATGCTGCAAATTCCGCCGGAAAAGTTACATTGCCGTGCACCGCTGGTCGGCGGCGGCTTTGGCGGAAAAGAGGATATGTCGGTTCAGCAATACGCCGTTTTGACGGCCTGGGTGACAAAGCGGCCTGTCAAGGTAAAATATACCCGTCAGGAATCTTTGAATTACCACGTAAAGCGTCACCCGATGGAGATGGAGTTCACGACCGCCTGTGATGAAAACGGTATTTTAGTGGGCATGAAAGGCGTTATCATCGCGGACACCGGAGCCTATGCCTCTTTGGGCGGTCCGGTGCTTCACCGGGCCTGCACCCACGCCGCCGGTCCTTACAATTACCAGAACATTGACATCCTTGGTATGTCTGTATATACCAACAATGTGGTTTCCGGAGCTTTCCGCGGCTTCGGCGTGACTCAGAGCTGCTTTGCAACGGAAATGAACATCAATCTTCTGGCGGAGATGGCCGGTCTGGACCCGTGGGAAATCCGCCGCCGCAATGCGATCAAGCCGGGCGACGTACTGCCCAATGGTCAGACGGCAGAGCCAAACACCAACATGGCCGCCTGTCTGGACGCGGTGAAGGACGTGTTCTACTCGAACCCCTATGCCGGAATCGCCTGCGGCTTCAAGAATTCCGGTACAGGCATGGGCAAAAAGGATATTGGCCGGGTGCTGCTCAGTGTGGAACAGGGAAAGGTCCACATTCGAACATCCGCCTCCTGCATGGGCCAGGGAATCGGGCAGATGACGCTGACGGAAATCTGTCATGTGACCGGTCTGGACCCGGCGTTGTTTGTCTTCGAGAACGCCGACACGGTTCGCACGCCCAACTCGGGTACGTCCACAGCGTCCCGTCAGACGGTGATGACGGGCGAGGCGGCCCGCCGTGCGGGAGAAAAGCTGAAGCTGGCTCTGGACGGCGGAAAGACCGTCGCGGACCTGGAAGGACAGGAATTTTTCGGCGAGTATTCCGCCAAAACGGACCCGCTGGGCGCTGTCAAGGAAAATCCGGTCAGCCATGTTTCGTATTCGTACGGCGCACAGGTAATCCTTTTGAACGAGGAAGGTAAGATTACAAAAGCGGTCTCCGCTTTCGACGTGGGCACTCCGGTTAACATTCAATCGGTCGAGGGCCAGATTGAAGGCGGTATGGTTATGGGCATTGGCTATGGCGTTACCGAAAAGTTTGAGTGCGTCGATGGACGGCCAACCAGCAAATTCGGTACGATTGGTTTTATGCGTGCCACGGAAGCGCCGGAATTGGAGGTCATTCTGTGCCAGCCCGAGGAAAAGGATAGGCTCCCCTACTCCCTGGGCGCGAAGGGCTGCGGCGAGCTGTGCATGATTCCCACCGCCCCCGCCTGTGCGCACGCCTATTACCGTTTTGACGGAAAATTCCGTCAGAGCCTGCCCCTGGCGGGGACGCCTTACCGCAAAAAATAAATCAGGAAACCCTTTGCGACAACACAGAGCGCTTGGGCCAACGCCCAGGCGCTCTAAAAACAGGAGGAAGCCATATGCGGTTGATAAAAACAGAGGAAGCCGTGGGTCAGGTACTCTGTCACGACATTACCCAGATTATCCCTGGCGTGACCAAAGACGCCGTATTTCGCAAAGGCCATGTGGTGCGGGAGGAAGATATTCCCGTATTGTTGAGCGTAGGCAAGGAGCACCTGTACGTTTGGGAAAAGGATGAAACGCTGCTCCACGAGGACGAAGCGGCGGAGGCGCTGCGGGAGATTTGCCAGGGGGAGCATATGCATTCGACACCGCCCAAAGAGGGAAAAATTGAACTCTTTGCGGAGTGCGGCGGGCTGCTCAAGATAAACCGGGAAATGCTGCGGAGGGTGAATTCGTTTGGAGAAATGATGATTGCCTGTCGGCACGGGAATTTCCTGGTAAAGGCTGGCGACAAGCTGGCCGGGACCCGGATCATCCCCCTGGTCATTGCCAAAGAGAAAATAGAACAGGTTCGGAAGGTCTGCCAGGGCGGTTCCATTCTGCGTCTGCTGCCGTTCCGCCATAAACGGGTGGGCATTCTGACCACCGGAAGCGAGGTCTTTCATGGACGCATTCAGGATGCGTTCACGCCGGTACTGGAACAAAAACTGGCGGAATATGACACGGAAATCGTCTATCACGAACTTTTTGACGACGACCACGAAAAAATTACGTCCGGCTGCCTGGAAGCCATTCGGCAGGGCGCGGACCTGGTAATTTGTACCGGCGGCATGAGTGTGGACCCGGACGACAAAACGCCCTTAGCGATCAAAAACACCGGGGCGGCGGTTGTCAGCTACGGCGCTCCGGTACTGCCCGGCGCGATGTTTTTGTTAAGCTATTACCAGGACGCAGGCCGTTCTGTCCCAATTATGGGGCTTCCGGGATGTGTGATGTACGCGAAACGCACGATTTTTGATTTGATTCTTCCCCGTCTGATGGCGGATGATCCCGTAACGGCGGAGGAGCTGGCCGGTTTGGGTGAGGGCGGTCTTTGCCTGAATTGTCCGGTTTGTACATTCCCGAACTGCGGGTTTGGAAAGGGTGTTTAGAATGGAGTTTACGCACATGGACGAACAAGGCAACGCCCGTATGGTGGATGTCGGAGGAAAGGCGGTAACGCAGCGCACGGCAGTGGCGGAGGGCCGGATTGTCATGAGCGCCGAATGCTTCCGCATGGTGCGGGAGGGCCGGATAAAAAAGGGCGACGTTCTGGGGGTGGCCCAGGTTGCGGGAATCCAAGCAGTCAAGCAGACCGCCAATCTGATTCCCCTTTGTCATCCTCTATACGTCACAAAAAGCGATGTGGCATTTGAACTGGATGACGCATCGCATTCCATCGCCGTCCGCTGCGCCGCGGCGTGTGACGGAAAAACCGGCGTGGAAATGGAAGCTCTTACAGGCGTGACGGCGGCTCTGCTAACCATCTACGATATGTGCAAGGCGGCGGACAAACGCATGATGATTCAAAATGTTCATCTGCTGGAAAAGCAGGGAGGAAACAGCGGAGACTTCCGCTTTGAGGAGCCGCTATGACCGATCAATACAGGAGAACCATCGACTATATGCGCCTGTCCGTCACGGACCGCTGCAATCTGCGCTGCCGCTACTGTATGCCGAACGGCATAGCGCAAGTGTCTCATGCCGATATTCTCACCTACGAAGAATTTTTGCAGGTGGCCGCTACAGCGGTGGAACTGGGTATTACGAAGTTCAAGGTAACGGGCGGGGAACCTCTGGCCCGATTGGGCTGTGTGGATTTCATTTCCTGTCTGAAGGCTCTGCCCGGAGTGGAACAGGTTACACTAACCACAAACGGGGTGTTGCTTTCTCCGTTTGTCTCCTGTCTGGCAGAGGCCGGTATTGATGGCGTAAATGTCAGCCTGGACGCCCCGGACCGGGAAACCTTTGCAGACATCACCGGTTTCGACGCACTGCCTCAAGTGCTGCGGAGTCTGGACGCGCTGCTGTCGGCGGGAATCCATACAAAACTGAACTGCGTCCTTCTTCCCGGCAGCGAAGAACGTTTAACGTCTCTGGCCCGATTCGCCCGGCGGGGGCTGGACGTGCGGTTCATTGAGATCATGCCGATTGGCGCGGGCGTCGGAAGCCATGGTCCAAGCCGTGAGGAAGCGTTAACGGTTCTGCGCCGCGAGTGGCCCGACCTGCGTCCGACGGATATACGCCGCGGCAATGGTCCTGCGCATTATTACATATGCGCTTCCCTGCCGGGACACATCGGCATGATCGACGCGGTAAGTCACAAATTCTGCGGGGAATGCAATCGGGTACGTCTGACCAGCACCGGCTTTTTGAAGCCATGTCTGTGTTACGGCGAAGGAACCAATCTGCGGGCGGTACTGCGGGAGCGGCCTGAGGAATTGTCAGAAGTTCTCCGCGCCGCCATTTACAAAAAACCACAAGCGCATTGCTTTGATCGTACAGCATCTGTCACAGAGCAAAAGGCCATGAGCCAGATTGGAGGATAAGCATGGGAAACGTAATTGCAATCTGCACCAGCGACGTCCGCGGCATTCAGAAGCAGCCCCGGCAGCGCGCCGAATTTGTTGTAAACTGGGGAATTCGGGGCGACGCGCACGGTGGAAGCTGGCATCGTCAGGTGAGCTTAATCAGCGCGGACAAGATTGCCGCGTTCAACGCGAAAGGCGCCGGCGTGGAACCGGGAGCCTTCGGGGAAAATCTGGTGGTGAAGGGCTTTGACTTCCGAACCCTGCCGGTAGGCACAATGCTGCGCTGCGGCAAGGTTCTTCTGGAAATGACCCAGATCGGAAAAGACTGTCACAGCCATTGCGCGATTTACCGGAAAATGGGTGACTGCATCATGCCGCGGGAGGGCGCCTTCGCCCGGGTGCTGGAACCGGGAATCCTTTCCGTCGGAGACGAGATGACCATCCAGCCGCGCAGTACGCCGCGCCCCTGGCAGGCGGCGGTAATTACCCTGAGCGACAAAGGGTCCGTAGGAGAGCGGGAGGATAAAAGCGGTCCGGCGATTGCCCGGCGTCTGACGGAAAACGGCTATGAGATTACAGAGCAGATTCTCCTTGCGGACGACCCGGAATTGCTCAAACGCCATTTGATTCGTCTGGCCGACCAGCGGCAGCTGGATTTGATTCTCACCACCGGCGGTACAGGCCTTGCGCCTCGTGACACCACGCCGGAAGCGACACTAGCCATAGCGGACCGGAACGTTCCCGGCATTGCGGAAGCCATCCGCGCCGCGTCCATGTCCATCACACCCAGGGCGATGCTCTCACGGGCGGCATCGGTTATTCGGGGAAAGAGCCTGATTATCAACCTCCCCGGCAGTCCCAAAGCCTGTATGGAGAGTATGGATGTTTTTCTGGACGTAATCCCCCACGGTTTGAATTTGCTTCGGGGCGCGGCGTTCGACTGCGCCCGCGTCTGAATAATCGTTTGCATGGCAAACGTGTAAATCCACGTTTGCATGAAATTTCCCTGAAACACGGGAGACAAGGAGCGAACAACCATGAAAAAAGTTCTGTATATGATTCTGCTGGCGGTCATACTGCCGGCGCTCTCCGCCTGCGGCGGGGAAACGGCGCAAGACGTGGAAGTAACCGTCTTTGCCGCCGCATCCATGACGGAAAACCTCACCGAAATCAAGACAACCTACGAGAAAGATCACCCCGGCGTTACGCTGACCTTTAACTTTGATTCTTCTGGTACGCTGCTCACTCAAATCCAGGAGGGAGCAGACTGTGACCTGTTTATCTCCGCCGCATCCAAGCAGATGAACGCGTTGGAGCAGGCGGGAGCCCTGGCGGAAAACAGCCGTGTGGACCTGTTGGAAAACCAGGTGGTGCTGTGCGTCCCCGACGGCAACCCGGCGAACATCAGGAGCTTTGACCAGCTGGCCCAGGAGCTGAAGAATGAAAACGTATTGCTGGCGATGGGAAACAGCGACGTTCCCGTCGGGCAGTACACCCGGGAAATTCTGTTCTTCTACGGCATGAGCGAGGACGCGCTTGCAGCCGTCGGCTGCATTACATACGGTTCCAACGTAAAGGAAGTCACCACCCAAATCAGCGAGGCCAGTGTGGATTGCGGTGTCATCTACTCCACAGACGCGTTTAGTGCCGGACTTACTGCAGTTGACCGTGCCGCGGGTGAGATGTGCAGTCCGGTGATTTACCCCGCCGCGGTACTGAAAGAGAGCAAAAACATGGAAGCGGCGCAAACATTTCTGGCCTATCTGATCAGCGATGAAGCAATGGCCGTTTTTCAGAGCGCAGGCTTTGTCCCTGCCGGGTGAGGGGGCGTATGGACTGGTATCCTTTGTTCAACTCTCTGCGCATTGCGGCGGCAAGCTGTATACTGGTGTTCTTCCTGGGCATTCTGTGCGCCTACTACGCCGCCCGGCTTCCCCGCATGATAAAGGGCGTACTGGATGTGGCGCTCACGCTGCCTATGGTGCTGCCGCCTACGGTGTGCGGGTACTTTCTCCTTCTTGCGTTTGGCATCAAGCGGCCTTTGGGCTCATTTCTGGCACGTTTCGGCATACAGTTCGTCATGACCTGGTACGGCGGAATTTTAGCCGCATCGGCGGTAGCGTTTCCATTAATGTACCGCACAGCCCGCGGGGCCTTTGAGACTTTTGACGAAACCCTTGCCTGCGCCGGACAGACCCTGGGACTATCCAACACCTGCATTTTCTGGCGAATCCGAATGCCGGCCTGCCGCCAGGGCATCCTGGCCGGGACGGTGCTGGCGTTTGCCCGCGCGCTGGGAGAGTATGGCGCAACGAGTATGCTCATTGGCTACACGCCCGGAAAAACTGCCACGATTTCGACCACGGTGTATCAGCTGTGGCGAACAAACGACGAAGCCGGAGCTTTCCGCTGGGTGCTTGTCAATCTGGCGATCAGCATTGTCGTACTGCTGGCGGTGAACCTGCTGGAACGGCCCCAGAGGACGGTGAAAAAATGAGTCTGTTTGTGGATATTGAGAAACGGCTGCAGGATTTCCGCCTCAAAATCCGGTTTGAGACCGAAGGCGGCGTACTGGGCATATTAGGGGCTTCCGGGTGCGGCAAAAGCATGACGCTGAAATGCATTGCAGGCATTGAACGCCCGGATCGGGGACGCATCCTTCTGAACGGCAGGACGTTGTTTGATTCCGAGAAAAAAATCGACCTTCCCCCTCAGAAGCGAAAGGTTGGATATTTGTTTCAAAATTACGCCCTGTTTCCAAACATGACGGTGCAGCAAAACATTTTGTGCGGCATGCACAAGGAAACGGACAAGGCGAAACGGATAAATGAGCTGCAGAAAGCCATCCGTCTTTTTCGTCTGGACGGCCTGGAAAAACAGCGTCCCTGCCAGCTGTCCGGCGGGCAGCAGCAGCGTACGGCGCTGGCGCGTATTCTGGTGAACCGTCCGCAAGTGCTGCTGTTGGACGAGCCGTTCAGCGCTCTGGACAGCCATTTACGGGAAAAGCTCCAATTAGAGCTGCTGGAGCGGTTCAGCCAGGATGTGGTAATGGTCACGCACAGCCGGGACGAGGCGTATCATATGTGCCAAAGGACCGCCGTCATGGACTGCGGGCGGCTGTTGTCCGTCAAGAATACGAAGGCGCTGTTTGCCGACCCGGGAAGTGTATGTGCGTGCATTCTCACCGGCTGCAAAAACGTGACTCCTGCCCGGAAAACCGGGGAATACGAAGTAGAGGCCCCCGACTGGGGAATTCGGCTTCAGACCGCACAGCCCGTTTTGGATGGCGTAAAAGCAATCGGTATTCGTGCGCACTATTTCCATGTCAAAGCGAACCAAAATCGTTACCCGGTGGAGTATTTGGGCGAGATGGAGGAACCTTTTGAGTGGATTGTAAAATTCCGCTGGCGGAATCAGTCTTCGGACGCGCCGCCTCTTTGGTGGCGGGTGCCTAAGGATCGTCGGCCGGCGGAATTTCCGGCACAGCTCGGCGCCGCGCCGGTTAATGTATTGCTGTTATATGAGTGAGGCGATGATATGGCAATGTTGGCGGGTATCATTTTAGCCGCGGGTTTGTCTTCTCGAATGGGAGCCTTTAAGCCTTTGCTGGATATCGGCGGCAAAAGCATGGCGGTATGGGTAACAGAGTTATTGCAAAGCGCTGGGGCGGAGCCGGTTGTTGTCGTCACCGGCCACCGGCGCGAAGAACTGGAACGTCATCTGTCAGGGCGGGGACTGCAATTCGTATTCAACCCCGACTATGCCTGCACCCAGCAAATGGAATCGCTGCAATTAGGCTTGGCTGCGCTGCCTGAAGATTGCAGGCGGGTACTGGTCACTCCGGCGGACATTCCTCTGGTGCGGCCAGAGACAGTAAAGCGGCTGTTGGCGGCGAAGGGAGATTTTATTCGTCCCCGCTGCGGCGGCCGGACCGGTCATCCGGTAGTGTTGTCTGCAAGATGGATTCCCGCGCTGCTGAATTGCAATGGTTCCGGGGGTCTGCGAGGCGCAATCAGGGACGCCGGCTGTGCGATTGAAGATGTAGAAGTAGAGGACATAGGCGTTTTGATGGATAACGATACGCCCAGGGACTTTTCCGCAACGCTGCATTTAAGCGCCGCCCGGCGTATCACGGCAGGAGGAGAAAGCAAATGAAGATCCATTTCCGCAAAATATTAAACGACTGTCTGGCAGGCCGCCCGGCTTCGTTAACGGTGGAAGCCGAAGGACATTTCTACACACGCTTATTTCGTCCTCAGGAGCGGTTGATTCTGCTGGGTGCAGGGCATATTTCCCAATCTCTTTGCCGGTTTGCTGTTGAGCTGGGCTTTTCCGTGACGACAGTGGATGAGCGTCCCGAGTTTGCAAATAAGGAGCGCTTTCCGGAGGCGGATGGGATCCTGTGCAGTGATTTTTGCAGTGCAATCAAAACACTGGACATCCAGGAGCGCGACTATGTGGCAATCCTGACACGAGGGCATCAATATGACGCAGAGTGTTTGCGTATGGTGTTATCCGGGAAAATGCCTTGCTATTTGGGAATGATCGGTTCCAGAAAGCGTGTGACAGAGCAGTTCCGTCTGCTGGAAGCGGAAGGGTTTTCCAGAAAGGCTTTGGAACAGGTTCACACACCGATTGGCTTGGAGATCGGAGCGCTGACGGTACCAGAGATTGCGGTGTCGATTCTAGCTCAAATGATTCAGTGCCGCCGTCGGGGGAGTGCGCATAAATCCGGCAGTTCGGTGCTGCTGTTGGAAGACATTGATCTGTCTTTGTTGAATTTTCTGTCGGCAAAAGGGGAAAAGGTTCTGCTGATGGTGTATGAAAGCAGCGGTTCCACCCCTGCAAAATCGGGGGCAATGATGGCGGCAGATCGGGCCGGGAACTGGGCGGGCACAATTGGAGGCGGCGCAGGAGAACACATCGCAGCAGAAGCCGCCCGTCAATTGATTGGCACAGGCCAAAGCCGGTGCCTCACAATTGATATGAGCCATGATGCAGCGGCAGAAGAAGGCATGGCTTGCGGCGGAGCGATCAAGGTCTTTCTCACGGACGTTGAGCAGGAACCCGAACAGCACAATTAGCGGCCATTGGATTAACTGCAGGTTCGTTTGCCTGAGATGAGCAGAACCGGGCGCTGTCGAAAAGACAACGCCCGGTTTCTTTTGAAATTCCATATTTTTTCTGTCCTGATTGAAGACATGGCAGACATTTCCGCTGAAAATAAAATTCAGCTTGTTGTCAGGATGGAAAGAATCAATAAGCGTTCCATTTGTATCCATGGTTGGCACAATGACCACCACATCTTTTCCATCGGCGCTCGCATGGAAGTGCACTTTACTGCCCATCATTTCAGACACTTCCACCATTGCAGTAAGCGTATTGCCGGGGGCCTTGGCCAAAACCATATGGCTGGGCTGTACTCCCAGAGTGCTTTCCTGTGCGGCGGCCCGATGTTCCGCCAAACTTTTCTTCTTATCCGGGAACAGCTCCGCTTTGCAGCCTCCCACAGAAACAAAATACTTTCCGTTCTCCTCAGACAATTTTGCGTTAAAGTCGGACAACCGAACAGAGAGGCCGTCAGGTTTTCTTTATTCCAGTTGGGGAGCAAGGTCAGCTCCCCTGGATCCGCTTTGAAAGAAAACCTCCAATCCAAGGTACCGGATACCTCCGCCAGCGCGGAACGGATAGCTGCACATTGCTCTCCTAAAGTGCCATGCCCGGCAAAATCATCGGATTTATTTGGCCGGATTTACATGGATCATGATGTGTTTAATGTCCGGGAAACTGCTCTCTACATTTGCGTGTACCTGTTCTGCTACCGCGTGAGCATCCCGCAGGGATTTATCACCATCCACCTCAATTTCCAGGTCCACATACACCTTGTTGCCAAAGGCCCGGCTTCGCAGAACATCTACACAGACCACATCCTTTTGTGCGGAAACAAATTCTTCCAGCTTCTTGTCGTACTCCTCGCCGCAAGAAGTATCCATCATATTGGAAAGAGCGGTTTTCAAAATATCATAGGCCACCTTCAGAATAAACAGACAGATCACCACGCTGGCTGCGGAATCCAGCACAGGAAAGCCCAGCATAGCGCCGCCAATGCCGATCAAAGAGCCAATCGAGGAAAAAGCGTCAGAACGGTGATGCCATGCGTCTGCCAAAAAAGCGGGTGAGTTGAGTATTTTGGCATAATGCCGGGTGTACCAGTACATTCCCTCTTTCACTACAATGGAAATGACCGCGGCCACCAATGCAATGACACCTGGAATGGTCAGAGTTTCATAGCTGCCGGAGAAAATGTTTTCCAGGCCAACCTTACCAATTCCAAAGCCCGTAACCAGCAGAATGACGCCCAGCAGCAGAGAAGCCAGGCACTCCAGCCGCTCATGGCCGTAAGGGTGTTGTTTGTCTGCGGAACGCTTCGAGAGCTTAACGCCCAGAAATGCAATAAATGTTGCAAACACATCGGACAAAGAATGGACCGCATCGGACACCATAGCGCCCGATTTGCCATAGATACCGGCAAACAATTTGAAGGCGCTCAAAACAATGTTGCCAAAGATGCCCACGGAAGACACCTGCCTGATTATGCGGTCCTCATTGACCGCGGTTTGCGTTCCGGTTTTGACGCGGTTTTGTACCTTATTTTGTTTCATAAAAACAACCTCCCATTTTTATCTGCACAAAAGTATAAAAAAGCACATCTGTGGAACATACAACTGTCCCACAGATGTGCTGAAACATACATCTGCTGCCGCTCGTCAGCGGCCCAGCCCCACGGCCTCGAAAAAAGGCCATCGCCTGCTCAGTTTGTACTGTAGCTTTCCATCCTTTCACAGGATGCGTGCAGTGCAAATAATTTAGCTATTATATACCAAAACAGCCGGTTTGTCAATAGGCTTTCCACAGAATATTCAAACTATCCTATGTAATATGTAATTTTCGCTTACTTTCTCCTTTCCCGGAGCGCCTGATTCAAGGTTTGATACAGCTTATCCACATCCACCGGCTTGGACAAGTGCCCGTTCATACCACATTCCACCGATTTTTTCAAATCGTCATCGAAGGCATTGGCTGACATGGCAATGATGGGAATTGTGCGGCAATCCTCCCGGTCCATGCTTCGAATGGTTCGCGCAGCTTCCAGACCGTCCATCACCGGCATCATAATATCCATCAGAATTACATCAAACGTCCCCGGCGGAGCGGAACGGATGCGCTCTACCGCCTTGGCTCCGTCGCAGGCCCATTCCACCTCAAAATTACGCTCTTCCAGCAGACTTTGGGCAATCTCGGCGTTCAGCTCGTTGTCCTCCACTACCAGAATACGGAAGCCTTCAAAGGAAATGATTTCTTCCTCTTTCTCCCTTCCCTCCGGGTGGCCCAGAGCCAGATGGACGGAAAAACTGAACGTACTCCCTTCACCGGGCTCGCTGTTCAGCTGAATGCTGCTGCCCATCATTTGAATCAGCCGGCTGCTGATGGACAATCCCAGTCCGGTTCCCTGCTGTTTGAAGGAGTTCGCGCCAGCCGCCTGCTCAAAAGAACGGAACACACGCTCCTGATCTTCCTTGGCAATGCCTACCCCGGTGTCGCTCACCGCGAAGGAAACCAGGGCGTTTTCCTCCCGTACCGTAAGAGTCACTTGTCCCCTGGACGGGGTGAACTTTACCGCGTTGCCCAGCAGATTGATCAACACCTGACTGATTCGTACCCGATCCGCCTGAAACCAGTGGTTTGTCAGCGCAGCCTCCTGAACAAAGCGAACCTCCTTCGCCGCCGCCTGGGGAGAAATGAGGTCGTGAATGGTGTCCAGCATCTCATCCATATTGAAATTGACGGGTTCCAGCTTCATCTTGCCGCTTTCAATCTTGGACATATCCAAAATATCGTTGATGAGTCCCAGCAGGTAGTCGGAGGAAGATCGGATTTTTTGAAGACAGTCCATTACCCGCTCCTGGTCCTGCCCCTGCTGAAGTGCAATCGCCGTCATGCCGATGATGCCGTTCATGGGGGTACGAATCTCGTGGCTCATACGGGAAAGGAATTCCGATTTCGCTTTGCTGGCGATATCATGCCGCTGCTGGCTCAGCTGACCCTGTACCACCTGACTGAGTTCAATCAGGTTCTGCTCCTCCTCCGGGTTTTCCAGCAGCTGCGGGGGAACGTCCAGAATACAGATATTGCCAATGTAATTGCCGCTGTCATACAGGGGTAAAGTGATTCCCCGCTGTCCTGGCCGGACGCTCAAAAAGCGCTGAATGACGCTTTGTCCGCTGTCCTCCGGAGAGAAATAGCGAGCCTCTTTTTGACCCAGCCACTGGAAAAAGGCCGTTTTTTCCTCCTCCCGGTATTTTTTCACACTTTCATCCGCCACATCGCCGTTTCGGCTCCATTGGTACTCCAAATAGTTGGAGTTGAATTCCGCCTGAAGCAGAGAAACCAGTACGCCGCCGGCCTGATAGAAGCGGTCGATTTTCCGGAGGAGCAGCATCATTTGTGCATGAAAATCCGGGCCTTTGCCAAAGAGGTTCAGGGCCACCGATACCAGGCTGATATCCTTGTTATATCCCAAACTGTTGAACTCGTACTCCCGCAGGGGAGGTAAAACCAAATTCTTCGCCGCATCTCCGCAGAAGCGGTACTGCTGCTCGTCGTCGGGAAGAACTTGACTTCGGGCCAGCTTTGCCATACGAATGAGGTCCCGGCTGTCCCGGGCCTGGACCGCCGGAGCCAACCCGGCGCACATCCGGACAAGAAACACCTCGTCCGGGAAAAGAACCGTCGAGCGTTTCAGCAGTTTTTCCATGAAGGCCGCCGCCTGTTCCGCGGACACCCCTTCCAGCCACAGGACGAACTCCTCCTCGTTCAGACGCAGCGCCACCGTACGACACCCGGCTTCCCGCTGGAGCTCCTGACAGCGTTTGCGAATCATAACTCCAGCTTCTTCCAAAATCATGTCGCCAAAGACGATGCCATTTTTTTCATTGGTCTGACGCAGGCGGTCCAGATACAGATTAACCATTACGCCTGCCGGTTTTTCCCTGCGGTATTCCTCCAGACGCTGGATACCTGCGCTGAAGCCATAGAGATTTGTCGTGCCGTCCATGGCATTTTTTCTGCGCTGCTCGGCCTCCTTTTCCTTTTGCTCCTGGATGCTGCGGATGCTGCCCACAATCTTCCACCGCTGGCCATCCGTGTCCCGAACCGCCTTGCCGCTCAGGGCCACCCAGGTAAACTTCGTTTCCTCTGGCCAGCGCAGACGGAATTCCGCATAAGGACTGTCCGGGTTTTGCTGCAACGCTTGAACCGCTGTTGCACGATCTTCCTCGTGAATAAAGCCGGAGTTGGTGAAATCGTCTTTCGTTCTGGAACAGGCCCATTGACCGCTCAAGCCTGGATGATTCACAATATCCAGCATTTGGGTTCGCAGGTCGTAGGTGAAAAAGATATCCTCTGAGGATTCCAGCGCCACCTTATAGCGTTCCTTTTCTTCCAGAAGAATATTTTCCGCTTCCTTCTGCTGCTCCGTCAAGTCGGTCACTACGTCGTAGAGGGCGTCAATTTCCAGGATGTTAGCGGGCTTGAAGTTCTGGAGTCCCGCCCGGCCCTCACGGATACACTGCATCAGCCTTTGGACGGGTCTGGTCAGGTGACGCACCAGGAGATAAATCCCCAGCACGCCAAAGGCCAGTCCAGCCAAGACGGCGGCTACCATCCACCCGTAAAGCTGCTGACTCAAGCCGAACAAATCCTCTTCGGTGTTCAGGCCCAGAAGCACCCAATGAGTATGCTCATAGGGAACATTGTTGCTGTACAGCTTCAGCGGACACGCCACGGCGAAAACCCCCTGGCCGTTCAGCCGGACGTCCCGCACCAAGGACAGACCATCATAGGCCGTTTCCTTCAAATCAAAGCTGTCGCCGGAGGCGCGGACCAAATCGTAAAGAATCCCCTTGCCCGTCAGAGGGATGCCATGTTCCTCCTGAACGGCCAGCATATACCCTGACTGCTGGTTTTTGTTCAGCTCCGCCACGGGGAAATAATCGTACAGATTTCTGGTGGCAATTTCCACGCCCAATACGGCGTACGTCTGTCCCTGATACCGCAGGGGCAGGGAATAGGTAATCATCTCATGCGGATCGGCCATGTCTTTTTCCAGGGTGAACGGGAGAGACCAATAGCCCAAATCTTCGGTGGCGGCCTCCGGGTACGTCTGCCCGGCGCGCCATGGCTCATAGAAAAAGCGGTCGGCATCGTTCCGGTTCAGGCCATCCATGTAAAAATGAGTGGTCCAGCTGGTATCCAGGGGAATGTCCCAGCCTCTGGACAACTGCTTGTTTCCCCGTTCCAGCAAAAGGTCGGAGTAGTTCGCGGGACTCTTGGCCGGGTCGGAATCCCGGATAAAAAATCCGTCGTATTCTCCGGAAGCTCCCATTTCCTCCCCATCGGTCAGAATGAGAAAGAGACCCGAGGCGGAGCTGCCGCGCAGAATGTCCAGACATTCCGGAAATAACCGTTCCAGAAGCCGGTCACGCCCCTCGCCGGACCGCATGAAGGCATCCAGTTCCATTCCCTCTTGTGCGAGGGTCTGTTTCAGCAGGTCCGTGACAACCGTTTCCTGTTCCCGAATGGAGGCCCAACGCTGATTCATCTCATTTTGCAGCACCACCTGACGGTTTTCCACTAACCGGCTCATCATGCCGCTGGAATATTCCTTCAACGTTCGCGCGGTGCCCATCATGACGAGAGTGCCGATGGTAATAACGCTCTGCACCAGCATAATGGCAATCAGGGGAATCAGGAATATTCGGAAGATGGTGGCTTTTTTCTTCGTTCGACTCTTACCTCTCATTACAATCCCTACTTGTTGATCGCGGCGTTCAGCGCCTGAACAAAGTCGGCGTACCACGCGGCAAACGCCTCCTGGTTCACATAGGGAGCGGCGGCGTCCTCCAGGTCCGCGCCCTGCTCCATGGCCGCCTTCACCGCGGCGCGGCTCTCCGCCGCCAGGTCCGCCAGGTGATATTCCAGCACCTTCCGGGCCTCTGTACCGTTTTTGAAGCTCTTGTTGGTATAGGGGGTTACATTTGCCATGTTGTCCAGCATGATCGTAAGACAATCATAGGTTTTGGGAGAGACTTCCAGGCCCCGATCCGAAATCACCTGATCCAGCTTCTGAACGCTGTTGGCCTCTTTGCGCACGGGCAGATAACCGGACACACTGCCGAACTGGAGGTTGTTTTCCGCCTGGGTGAACCACTTCAGAAATTCCACGGCGGCATATTCGTGCTGCTGGTCCGACTTGCTGACCACCATGCCGGCCCCTTGCTGCACAGCGTAGTTTTCTCCCCCCTGGAAGATAGGGGGCATTTTTACGATATAATCAATGGCATGGCTTCCGCTGTCCAGCTCTACCTGGCTGGGAAAGTACATGGCGGAGGCAGTGGAGCCGGTATAGGCCAGGATATCCCCGGTTTTCACGTCATCCGAGCGGAAGGAGCCATAGGCACCGAAATAGCCCTTGACCATGGGGACGTAGTAGCTCTCCCACAGGCGGTATAACTCCTCCTGCGGGGTGTTGAGGGTCACTTCTCCGTTTTCCACATGGAAAATCTCCACGCCCAGCTGCTGCATACCGATAATGAAATAGTTCGCCATGGCGTCCCGGCCGTAAAATGCCTTGCCGTCTCCGGGGACATCAGGAGTAAGGCTGTCCGTCCATTCGTAATAGGTTTTCGCGGTGGCCGCTACGCCCTCAATGGTGTTCAGATCTTCCAGAGAGGCCCCGGCAGCCGCGGCAAAGGTTTCCCAGTCCGTTTTATTGAGCATCATGACTTCGGTGGATTTCGCCGTAGGGAAAATGCGCAGGGTACCGTCAGCAACAATGCGGCCCTCCTCGATGTAGGAGTCCACATATTGTTCCAGCTCTTCCTGGCTGAGGTAATCCGACAGATTTGCCAAAGCCCCGGCCTGCTCCACTTCGTAGGCGGTGTCGGCATAGGAGGAGAAAATGTCCGGCATGACGTCAGCCCCCACCTTGCCGTTGATGGCGTTCCGTACCGCTGTTTCCAGGTCGGAGACGGAACCCTGAGAGTAACCCCGGACATAGATGCCCCGTTCGAGTCCAACGGTGTCGTTAAACGTATCGACCAGCGCGTCAAAAGCGGCCTGCTGGGAGCCGTTGTAGTAATGCCACACCGTAAGAGACACCGGATTTTTGGGGTCCAGGAGGTCCTTGCTTCCGCACCCCGCCAGACTGAAAATGTACACTGCTGCCAGGGTGAGCAGAACACCGTTCTTCCCTGTACGCCATAACTGTTTCAATTTCAACAATAACCACTCCTTCCATTTGCTGCAAATATAATTTATTGTACCATACCCCCACCGGCTTTTCAAGTCAGCTTTCCCATCTTGCCCGTCCGGACAGAGTCGATGTGCGTCGACTGCCTAATTGTAAGGGGACAGGATATTTGAGAATCCGGGACAAGGCGGACAAGGGCGGGAAATCGTGGGACACGGAGGGAAATAACAGTGCTTCTATGGGATAAGGCATGGTTTTTATGGAAAAAAGTTCAGGATGAAAAGAGTGTGTATCAAATATCTTGTCCGAAAGGGCGTCGGCTACAGTCGGCGTCTTTTTTTATGCTTTGAGGGCAATGGAAGTTGGCGGCGGATAGTTTGATTCATGTACGGAAAAAGCCCCTGGATTGCCGTAAAAACGGCTTTCCTGGGGTTTTTCCGGTAAAAAAGAAAGGACGTCGCTTGGGAGGGTCGGGCCTGCGCCTCCCTCGGAAGCAGCAGCAACTTACGAAGAAGGGAGACGATCGGCCCTTGAGGATAGTATAGCAGAGTGCGGCGGGCCGCGCAAGGGCTGCACGCGTGCAGGAAAATCGTGAACGCGCAGGGGTGAACCGGGCGAAAACACTACGGGCACAAGCGTTTCCGCTGTTCACGGGCAGGAACGGCCAGCGTGCCGGCACACGAAAAACGACCCCAAAATCAGGCGATACTTTAGCGTGATGAATGGGACAAGAATTGATAAAGTTTTTTATCAAAACACCACAAAAAAATAGGAGATTTTATTTTGAGTGTAAGAGTAAAGATTTAGGCAATTCCGTCCTGCACAGCATCACTTGGGATGCTTTTGTTTGTCTGCCTCTGCTCGTCTTCGGTATATGTCAAATAGACAGAGCCCTTCTTGCCTGCAGCCTTTTCGTAAAGCATAGTGACAAAGTCGAATACATTTTCTCGGTCATGTTTATTTAAGCATTTTATCATAGTAATTAGACTGTTTTCCCAGGAATTCAAAGTTCTATCGCCACATGTAGTGTTTTCACAACAGTCGATGGCTAGATAATCGATACTCACACCAAGGTACTGAGCAACTGTAATTACACTTTCAAGTCGCGGACTTTGAGTTTCCCAGCGTCGAATGGTAGCATTAACAAGGCCGCATTCTCGCTCAACCTTACGAAATGTAAGGTTTTTTTCTGCTATTAAGTCAGAAAGCCTGTTGTAAAAAGACAAGAAAATACCTCCCAAAAATTAATGCAGTTTTTTCGCTACATTGTTCTTGACATATAGTGAAAAACTATTGTACTAGCAATAGTAGATAAAAAAATTTATCTCTGTCCAGCATACCACATCCCACCAACTAACACAACCGGGAATGGGGGCAGATGGGCAACAACTACCTGCGCGGTCTTGTGGCCCTGGGGCTGCAAGGCTTTTTCATTATGATCTGTGTGGCGATTTACGCTGTGCTGGTGGGACAGATTACCAGCGGCGGCAGTCTCCATATCGCTATCTGGCAATGCGCCGGATATACGGTGCTGCTGTGTTTCTCCCTGTTCAAAACCGGAGCGGTCAGCAAGTCAATTTTTAATGCGCATTAACACATTAAAATGATGGTGGGAATCAAGTATAACAGCCTGGCGGACCTAAATGGACAGGCCTTAGCCT
>CANDBG010000025.1 GCA_947382875.1 uncultured Oscillibacter sp.
ACTGCGTATTCTGGAACTTGCTGATCGGCTTGCCGAACTGTACACGGCCTTTCGTATAGTTAATGGCTTCCTCCATCGCGCCCTCGGCAATGCCCAGAGACTGCGCCGCAATGCCAATCCGTCCGCCGTCGAGGGTCTGCATGGCAATACCGAAGCCCTTGCCTTCACGGCCCAGCAGGTTTTCCTTTGGAACAATGCAGTCCGTAAATACGAGTTCGGTGGTGTGAACGCCGTGAAGACCCATTTTTTCCTCGTGCTTGCCTACGGAAAAGCCGGGGAAGCTACTCTCCACGATAAACGCCGAAATGCCTTTTGTGCCCTTCGCCGGGTCCGTGGAGGCAAACACCACAAACACACCCGCCTCGGAACCATTGGTAATAAAGCACTTTGCACCGTTCAGCACATAATGGTCGCCGTCCAGAACGGCCACAGTCTGGGTCTTGGAAGCATCGGAACCCGCATTCGGCTCTGTAATCGCAAAACCACCCAGCACACCGCCTTTTGTCAGCATCGGCAGATATTTTTTCTTCTGCTCCTCGGTGCCGTGGACCAGAATCGGACCGTAGCACAGGCAATGTCCTGCCACAATGTCACTGGTGGAGGCACACACCCGCGCCAGTTCTTCCGTGCAGATGGCAGAGGACAAATCGTCCGCACCCGCGCCGCCGTATTCCTTCGGCACAGTCATGCCCATCACGCCCAGCTTAAACAATTTCTCAACGTTTTCCCGAGGATATTCACAATTCCGGTCGATTTCTGCGGCAATCGGCTTCACTTCGTTTTCCGCAAAGGCCCGCATCATCTTGCGGACCAATTCCTGTTCCCGATTCAGCGTAAAATCCATGGTTCATCCTTCCTTTTCTTAAAAAATCAGTCTGCCGGGGCCATTATTCCTTGCCGGAATGTCCCACACCGGCAATGTGGGCGGCAAATTTCTTCTTTTCTTCCAGACCGGAGAGCTTCGAGTACATCACCTTCTGGGCCTGGGGAGAGCCCGCGCCGTGCATGGACTCCACCAGCGCCGTACCGCCGGTCATGTTCTCCAGCAGACGCCCTACGCGCATCCGGTCTTCGGTGGGCACGCCGTCCACGCCCTGCAGGTACTTTTCCACCCATTTGCCGATTTCCGGATTCTTCAGGTCGGCCTCGGAGGGCATCGTCGCCATGATGCCGCCGCCGATGTCCTGCGCCAGACGGTCAATGTCATAAATCAGCTTGGTTACGTTATGCTTGCCGACGTTCGCTAAAAGACGGTCGACGAAGTACGCGCCGGAAGGCGTCGCCTTGCCCATGCAGGATGCCGCCAGAGAACAGGCATACAGCGTCTCGGCCATGTGAATCATCTCGTTCAGCTTATCCTTGATATGACTGGCTTTGCCGGTGCCCTGGTAGTCCGCCCAAAGCGCCGCCGCACCGATGACCACGTCGGAAACGCCGCCCTTGCAGCCGCCGTAGTTGGAGCGGTGATAGCACGCGAAACGCTCCACCAGCAGGCCGGAGAACTTTGTCTCGCCGCACATGAACACCTTGTCCCAGGGTACGAACACGTCGTCCAGGACCGTCATGCACTCGCCGCCGACAATGCCGTAATTGGCGTTGCCCTGGTCGATGCTGCCCTCGAATTTGCGCCCGTCGTTGGTCTGACGGCCGAAAATGTGGGTCACGCCGGGAGCGTCCACCGGAATCGCGCAGCTGATGGCGTATTCGCCCTCGTTTTCGGCCATGCCCATCGTGGGCATAATCAGCATCCAATGCGAGTTGACCATACCGGTCATGTGGGCCTTCGCGCCGCGGATGATTACGCCGTCTTCGCGCTTTTCCACCACGTGAACAAACATATCGGGGTCCTTCTGCTGGCTTGGACGCAGAGAACGGTCTCCCTTTACGTCCGTCATCGCGCCCGCGACCATCAGGTCGTTATCCTGAATGTAAGTCAGGAATTTCTTGAAACGCTCATGATAATCTGTTCCCATGGCCTGATCGATTTCGTAGGTCACGCCATAGGTTGCGTTCATTGCGTCAAAACCTACGCAGCGTTGATAGCAGGTGCCGGTTTTCTGGGAAATCATGCGCAGCATCTGGATTTTCTTAATCAGGTCGTCCGTGGACTGGTGAACGTGCGTAAACCGGTTGATTTTATGTCCGGTCAGGTGGGAGGTTGTGGTCATCAAATCGGCGCATTCGGAGTTGTGCGCCAGAGCGTAGGTCATTGCTGCAGAGTTTACATGGCCGCGGATGAAGGGATGGTCAATCACCTTGTCGCTCTCCAGAAGCTCACCCATGACGTAAACACGGATTTTGCGTTCCCGCAGACTGTCCTTGTATTCCTGTGCAGTTTTCATGCTGTCTGAATCCTCACTTTTTCGTTTTCTGTTCGGCGGAGACCTTGGTGGTCCCCGCCAAACATGATTTTGTTATTTCCGCTCGCTCATGCTGACGTAAGAATCATAACGATCCTTTGCGCCCTGAGCGGCCTCCGCAAAGAGAACCTTTGCATCTTCGGGGAATTTCGCTTCCAGAGACGCATACCGCCGCTCGGAACGGAGGAAATCAATGAAGTCGCTGCTGGGGGCCTTGGAATCCAGGGTAAAGGGATTCTTACCTTCATCCTTCAGCGCGGGGTTGTAACGGTACAGATGCCAGTAACCGGCTTCCACAGCCCGTTTCATTTCCTGCTGACAATTGCTCATGCCCTTGGGAATGCCGTGAGCGGTGCAGGGCGCGTAGCAGATCACCACGGATGGACCAGGATACGCCTCCGCCTCGCGGATGGCCCTGAGAGTCTGGTTCGGGTCCGCGCCCATAGCCACCTGTGCGACATACACATAGCCGTAGCTCATGAGCATCATACCCAGGTCCTTTTTACGCGTCCGTTTGCCCGCGGCGGCAAACTGCGCCACCGCACCCGCGTTGGTGGCCTTGGAGGACTGTCCGCCGGTATTGGAATATACTTCGGTATCCAGAACCAGCATATTGATATCCATTCCGGAGGCTAAAACATGGTCAAGGCCGCCAAATCCAATGTCATAAGCCCAGCCGTCGCCGCCGAAGGCCCACACGGATTTCTTGCTCAGGAATTCCTTGTTCTCGAGAATGAAATCAACGAAAACCCTGTCTTCTGCCTTTACATCGGCGCTTTCCAGCGCGGCGAGGAGCGCGTCGGAGACCTCACGGGAAATCTCAGCGTTGTTTTTGCCTTCCAGGTACTTGCCGCAAGCCTCCGCGGCTACGCCTGCTTCCCTAAGCTGCTTCACGGCGTCCACCAGCTCGGCGTTCACCGTGTTGTGCGCCTGGAGAAATCCAAAGGCAAACTCTGCGTTGTCCTCAAACAGGGACTGTTCCCACGGCGGACCAAAGCCGCGTTCGTCGGTGCAATAGGGGGTGGAGGGCAGAGAGCCGCCATGAGCCGCCGTACAGCCGGAGGCGTTGCCGATGTACATACGATCGCCGAAGAGCTGGGTAACGAGCTTGATGTAAGCCGTTTCACCGCAGCCAGCGCAGGCAGGCGGGAATTCGTAATAGGGCTTTGCAAACTGCGAACCTTTAACGGTCTTGAAGTTAACGGCGTCCTTCTTGACAGGCACTTTCTCAACGCCGTAAGTCCAGTTTTCCGCCTGAACAGCCTGGGTTTCGGCAGGCTGGAGAGTGAGGGCGGGCGTCTTGGCGATGCAGGCGTTGACACAGCAGCCGCAGCCCAAGCAATCGTAAGGCGAAACCTGAATGCGGAAGCTGTACTTTTCCAGGCCGGGACCTTTTGCGGGAATTGTCTCAAAGCTGCCGGGAGCCGCTTTTTTCTCGTCCTCCGTCACCAGCACGGGACGAATCGCCGCATGTGGGCAGACATACGCGCACTGGTTGCACTGGATGCAGCTGGCCGCGTTCCACTCGGGAACGACAATTGCATCGGCGCGTTTGTCATACTTGGAAGTACCGTTCAGCCAGGTGCCGTCCACGGTGCCGTATTTCTGGAACGTGGAAACCGGCAGGGAATCGCCCCGCATCTGGTCAAGCGGCTTGAAAATGTCGTGGATAAAATCATGAACGCCGTCGTTGGTTTCCTCCACTGTGATATTTTTCCAGTTTTCGGGAATCTCTACCTTATGCAAGGCGCTGACGCCCTCATCCACAGCGGCGCAGTTCATGTCAACCACTTTCTGTCCGGCTTTTACCAGATACGTCTTTTCGATAGCATCCTTCATAGCCGTGATGGCAACATCCATAGGGATAATGTCCGCCAGCTCAAAAAACGCCGACTGCAGAACAGAGTTCGTCCGATTGCCCAGACCCAGGCGCATCGCGATTTCAGAGGCGTGAATCGTGTAGAACCTCGCGCCCTTGTCCGCAAGGCCCTTCTTCAGACGGGCCGGAAGATGACGCTCCAGTTCCTCGTCGCTCCACTGGCAGTTCAACAGGAACGTACCGCCCTCTTTCAAGTCGGCGGCGACGTCGAACTTTTCCAGGTACGCCGCGTTATGTACCGCCACGAAATCCGCGGACTGCACCAGATACGTCGCATGAATCGGGTTGTCGCTGAACCGCAAATGCGACTGCGTGACGCCGCCGGATTTTTTCGCATCGTACACAAAATACGCCTGTGCGTATTTCTCCGTCAGGTCGCCCACGATTTTCACCGAGTTCTTGTTTGCGCCTACGGTACCGTCGCCGCCGGTGCCCCAGAGCTTGCAGGAGATCTCGCCGTCCTTGGGGACGTGAATTTCCTTGCAGGGCAAAGACGTGAAGGTTACGTCATCCTCGATGCCGATGGTAAAGCCATTCTTTGGGTTCTCCTGGTCCAGGTTGTCAAATACCGCGGCAATCTGACTGGGGGTCGTATCTTTGCCCGCCAGGCCAAAACGTCCGCCGACAATGGCGTCGAACTTCCGGCCGGAACCGGTCAGCACCGCCTTGACATCCAGGTACAGCGGCTCGCCTACGGAACCGGATTCCTTTGTCCGGTCCAGAACGGCGACTTTTGTCACGGTCTCCGGAAGAACAGACAGAAAATGCTTTGCAGAGAACGGGCGGAACAGGTGAACCGAAATCATGCCTGCTTTTCGACCCTGGCTGTTCAGGAAGTCCACGGTCTCCCGCATGGTCTCCGTGCCGGAACCCATGGCTATTGCAACTTCCGTCGCGTCGGGTGCGCCGTAGTAGTCGTAGAGCTTATAATTCCGGCCCGTGAGCTTGTTGATCTCGTCCATGTAGTGCTGCACGATGTCAGGAATGGCCTCATAATGAGAGTTGCCCGCCTCACGGCCCTGGAAGAACGTCTCACTGCTGGCGGTGGTGCCCCGTACATGAGGATGCTCCGGGTTCAGGCTGTGTCTGCGGAACGCGTTTACCTGATCCATATCCACCAGCGGACGCAGGTCTTCATATTCCAGCGCGTCGATCTTCTGGACTTCGTGGGAAGTACGGAAGCCGTCAAAGAAGTGCATGAAGGGATGGCGGGCCTTGATTGCCGACAGATGCGCCACTGCGCCCAAATCCATTGCCTCCTGCGGGCACGAGGACGCCAGCATCGCAAAGCCAATGGAACGGCAGGTCATCACGTCGGAGTGATCGCCGAAGATGGACCACATATTCTGCGCCACCGTCCGGGCGGAGACGTGAAACACTGCGGGGAGAAATTCGCCCGCCATGCGGAACATAGGGGGAATCATCAGGAGAAGACCCTGTGCGGCGGTGTAAGTGGTAGTGAGCGCGCCGGCCTGAAGGGAGCCGTGACAGGTGCCCGCCGCGCCGGCCTCGGACTGCATTTCAATCACCTTGACGGGCTGGCCAAAGAGGTTCTTCCGTCCCTGGGAAGCCCATTCGTCCACGGCTTCCGCCATTTGCGAGGAAGGGGTAATCGGATAAATCGCCGCGACTTCCGTAAAGGCATAAGAAGCATACGCCGCGGCAGTATTGCCATCCATGACTGCTTTATGTCCCATTTTTGATCTGATCCTCGATTCTTGTCTGATTTCGGTTTTAACGCCCCGTCCGGCGGTGCGGTGCGGCCCATCCCTCCCTTTCCGCACGGAATCACGCGGGAATCATTCCCCACGGTTTGCACTGTCCTAAATATAGCTTTTTTACCTGAACGGGTCGATTGTCTTTGCCGCGTTCTTCATTGCAAATGCCGACAGCATTGTTCCGGAGGTTCTTTCGGAAAAACGCAAAAAAATCGAGACCGTTCTTCGGCATTTCTGACGAATTCACACGGATCTTCCCGTGTTTTTACACCGTTTCCGCCAGGAATACCCGTATTGTACCGGAAATTCAATCCCTTTGTGAATGTTGATTTTTGATTTTCGCTTTTCGATTTCCGACTTTTTTCCTCCTTTTCAACCGTATGAAATAAAAGCAGGCGTTTTCGAAAAAGGCGGTCTTTCGCAATCTTTTTTATGAAATTTCCGCAATTTTTCTCAATTTGACCGTTGATCACTCAAAATAGACACAAAATAATACTTTGAACGAGAAGCGGGCGGAAGCATTTTGCAGGGAGATTGCAAATGTCGTTTTCTGCCATTTGAATGGGAATGTAAATCCTGGCATGTTCCCGTAAAAAATCAAAAAATTATATATAAAAATCATAAAACGATAGGAAAATGATTGTATAAAATATACAAATACATTTACTGTTTTTCAGGGATTCACCGTGAAAAAGGAAATACAACCGGAAAAAAACCTGTGAATACCGAAAAAATACGGTTTCTCCCGCTTTATGCAAAACCGACAAACAGGATTGACCCAAAAGGTCGGTATTTGAAATCAAAAAACACATTTTCAATAAGCGGATAGTTCTTGAAAAGTTCATATATTGTGATAAAATACGGTATTGTAGAGGTCGTTCAGGCACTTGGGCCTTTCAGGCCCGCGCCAAACGAATTGGTTTGCGCGTACTTTGGGAGAAAGGGGGACGACACTTCCATCCATGAAACGGCTGCGGGTCTGGGAACCCCGCGCCGCCTGCGCCGCCCTGAGCGGACAATTCATTCCTGATTTCTGTTTTAGGAGGTTTTGCTTTTATGACGCAATTTATTCTTGCAATCATCATCTCTATTGCGATTCTGATTTTCTTCATTGTCAAGCTCAATGTACATCCGGTCATTTCCCTGTTTGTCGCCGGTGTGATCGCCGGTACAATCCTCGGCAATCCCCTCACGGCTACGGTTGGCTCCATCGCCAGCGGCTTCGGCGGTACGCTGACCAGCATCGGAATGACCATTATCTTCGGTTCGATCATCGCCTGCTCCATCCGGGACTCCGGCGCGGCAAAGTCGATGGTCAACTTCTTCATTTCCCTGTTCCGGGGCAAAAACCTGGAGCTGGCTACCGGTCTTGCCGCATTCATCATGTCCATCCCCGTGTTCGGCGATGTGACCATGGTCCTGATCAGCCCCCTGTGCGCCATGATTTCCAAGCGGCAAAACCGTCCGATGGGCCTGATGGCTTCCATGACCATCCTGCCTCTGAACCTGACCCACTCCATGGTGCCTCCCACTCCCGGCATCCTGGCCGTTTCCCTGCTGCTGGGCGCGGATCTCGGCATGGTCATTCTGTGGGGCATCGTGTGCTCTCTGGCCGCTTATATTCTCACTTGGATTCTTATGCGCGGCTGGGCGGCGAAGGACTACTATCCTCCGAAGCCCACCTACGTGGAAGGCGTAGAGGAAGCCAAAGGCAATGATTACCGCGACCTGCTCATTAAAGAAGACGGCCTGCCCAACGTGCTGGCCGCCATGTCCCCGATTCTGCTCCCCGTTATCCTTATCGCCGCCGCTTCCTTCGCGGACATGGCTCTGGAAGAGGGCAACACGGTTCGCACCTTCCTGGATACCATTGGCAACCGTAACATTGCTCTGTTCCTGGGCGTGTGCTGCGGCTGGCTGCTGGCCTACACCCACAAGGAAAAGGCCCTTGCTTCCTACAACAAGACCTCCGGCAAGAACGAAACCAGCCTGAGCAAGATGCTGTTCAACGGCTGGGTCGGCGAGGCGCTGGAAGTCGCTCTCGCTCCCCTGATCATCACCGGTTTCGGCGGCGGTTTCGCCCAGATCATCAAAGAGGCTCCCGCAGCTGCGGAACTCGGCGAAGTGGTTGTCAAGTTCGGCATCCCCGGCCTGCTGGTTCCGTTTGTCATCGGCGCCGCGATGGAGTGCGCCGTCGGTTCCCGTACCACGGCTGGCATGACCGCTGCGGGTCTCTGCCTGCCTATGCTGGGTTCCCTGGGCATTACGCCCGTCGCCTGCGCGGTTATGATCGGCGCCGGCACCATGATCGTCTCTCACGTCAACGACTCCGGCTGGTGGGTCTCCATGTCCATGTTCAATATGGATACCAACCGTACCTTCAAGTATAACACTCTGGTGGGCGGTATTGCCGGTCTGATTGCCGGTATCATTGGCGCAATCCTCATTATGGTCGGCATTATGTAACTGGCGTCTGACAAAAGTCTCTTTACTGTAATTGGCCTCTTACGAAAGCATTTGGACCGCCGCTGCCTTTGGAACTGGCGGCGGCGGTCTCCTTGCCTTAAAAAGTGGTTTTTCCTGCACAAAAAAGAAATATATGCGGACGGTTTTTCCAATATGCTGTCCGCACAAAATTAAAAACGATTTGGAGGACCTTGAACTATGGAACAAAAAAGTAAAAAGGAACGGCGCTTCTGGGCGCAGTTCGACGCCCTGGAGCTCGGCACCGGCTGGGATGAATCCGACATCACCAAGCCCCAGATTATGGTGGAAAGCGTCTATGGCGACTCCCACCCCGGCAGCTACCACCTGAACCAGATGGTAGAACAGGCCGTGTATGGCGTTTATGAAAAGGGCGGCAAGCCTGCGAAATATTATGCAACCGACATCTGCGACGGCTGCGCCCAAGGCCATGACGGCATGAACTTCGTGCTGGCTTCCCGGGAAGCCATCGCGGACATGGTGGAAATTCATGCCTGCGCCGTGCCCTGGGACGGCATGATTCTTGCGTCCAGCTGTGACAAGTCCATTCCGGCTCACCTCAAGGCGGCGGCCCGTCTGGATATTCCCACCATTTTCATGCCCGGCGGCTCCATGCGGCCCGGCCCCAACATGACCACTTCCATTGTCGCGGGCGACATTTCCCTCCGTGAAAAGCGCGACGGCGCGATTACCCCTCAGGAAGTCCGGGACTATAAGCTCACCGGCTGTCCGTCCGTGGGCGCGTGCACGTTCCTGGGCACCGCTTCCACCATGCAGTGTCTGGCGGAGGCCCTGGGTCTGACGCTGCCCGGCGCTGCGCTTGTGCCTGCTACCATGCGGGACCTGCTGCAATATTCCCGCGACGCCGGCCGTCAGATCATGGCGCTGGCCGAAAAGGGCATCAAGCCCAGTCAGATCATGACGCCCGCCGCGTTCCGGAATGCAATTATCGTTCACAGCGCCATCGGCGGCTCCACAAATGCAACCCTGCACATTCCTTCGATTGCGCGGGAAATGGGCTATGAGCTTCCGATTGAACTGTTCGATGAAATCAACCATCAGGTTCCCCATATCGGCAACGTATACCCCTCCGGCACCCAGCTGACGGAATCTTTCTGGTTCGCGGGCGGCATTCCGATGATTCAATGGATGCTGCGGGATATGCTCGATTTGGACGTAATGACCGTAACCGGCAAGACCTTAGGCGAAAATCTGGAGGACCTGCACAAATCCAACTGGTTCGAGCGCAACCTTGGTTATCTGGCCAACTACGGCCTGAAGCGCGACGATGTGATTTTCCCGGTGGAAAAGGCGCACGAAAAGGGTTCCGTCGCCATTCTGAAGGGCAACATTGCGCCGGAAGGAAGCGTCGTGAAGTACGCCGCCTGCGCGGAGAATCAGCGTGAGGTGGTTAATGCTGTGGCGCGGGTTTTCAACTGCGAGGAAGACGCATATGATGCCGTTGCGAAGAAGCTCATCAATCCTAACGAGGTTATTATTGTCCGTTATGAAGGCCCCCGCGGCTGCGGTATGCCTGAAATGGTTGCCACAACGGAAGCGATTTGCTGTGACGAGCGGATCAACGGTTCGGTGGCTCTGATTACGGATGGCCGTTTTTCCGGCGCGACCCGCGGCGCGGCCATTGGACACGTCAGCCCGGAAGCCGCCGCAGGCGGACCGATTGCCTTTGTGGAGGAAGGGGACCTGATTTCTTACAGCGTGGAAAACCGCACGCTGAATCTCACTGGTCTTCACGGCAAGCCCTGCACCCCGGAGGAAGCTGCGGCCGCTCTGGCGGAACGCGCCAAGAAGGGGATTATTCCCCGCGAGCCGCGCAAAGGTTTCTACCGCATTTACACCGAGAACGCGAACTCTGCAATGCAGGGCGGCGGTCTGGAAAAATAAGGAAAGGATTACTTTATGAAAGCAGCTTACTTAGCCCCCGCCATTACCTTGTTTAACGAGGACGGCACCCTGGACCTCGCCAGTCAGGAGCGTTTGTATGACAATCTGATCGAAAACGGCATTGACGGTATTTTGGTAGAAGGCAGCTCCAGTGAATTTTTCGCCATGAATATGGACGAACGCCGGGAGATGGCGAAATTTGCCATTGAGAAGGTGAATCACCGGGTCAAGCTGATCATTGGCACGTCCAACATGGTTGCCAGTGAGATTATCGAATTTTCCAACTTCTGTCTGGACGCCGGCGCGGATGCGGTCATGATTCTGCCGCCCTACTACTTCCACTTTGGGCCGGAGGCGCTGCTGCAATATTATGACCGTCTGGCGAAGGAAATCCACGGTCCCATTTACATCTACAATTTCCCGGACAACACCGGTTACAGCATACCGGTAGAAACGGTATTGCAGCTGGTTCTGATGCACCCGAATATTGTGGGTTTGAAAGACACGATTCCGGGTGTGGACCACACGCGGGAATTGATCAAGGTGGTAAAGAGCCGGGTGCCGACGTTTGAAATTTACTCCGGCTTTGACGACAACTTTGCCAGAAATGTACTCTCTGGAGGCGACGGATGCATTGCGGCTCTGAGCAATTTGGCGCCGGAACTGACTTCGGCCTGGGTGAAGGCATTCCGCGAGAACGATCTGGAAGGCATTGCGTTAGGCCAGCAGCGCATTGACCGCTTAATGGATTTGTACCGGATTCGGGAACCGTTCCTTCCGGTATTGAAGGAAGCGATCAAGCTGCGCGGGATTGTTGCGTCAAGCGCCAGCACATTCCCCATGCCCAACGCGACAATTGAGGACGATGCCCGTATTTTAGAGCTGTTGGCAAAGGAAGATCTACGGTAAGTTTCAGAAATCGGATACGCGTAAACAAGCGGCTGTGCTGCCAAAAATGGCAGCACAGCCGCTTATATTTTACATGAAGATAATTTTCCAGGCGCACCAGACTAGGAGGAGGGCCATAACGGTGTTTATGATCGCATTGAAACGCTTATAGAGGGGGAAGAGCATAGAACCAAGGGTGGCCCAAATCAGGTTGCCGGTAGCGGCACAACCTGCCATAATGACGGCAAACGCGAGAATTGAGGGAATATGAAAGCCATAAGGCAGGATGTAACCGGAGTAAGCGGCAATACCGAGGCTCATGATTTTGACGTTCAGAAATTGCAGCAGAAAACCATTGATATATGTCAAAGGTTTGGTTTCGTCATCGGTGGAATCACCGACTTTACGGACCAGGGTTTTATAAGCGAGGTAAAGGATGTAAGCCGCCCCGACATACTTTGCGTAAGGGACGATTTGTGGGACCAGCTCGCCCAGCACGGCACAGCCGAAACCACAAATCAGCATAATGGAGAGCAGGCCGCTCCAGATGCCGTAGATGAGGGGAAGGCAGCGTCGGAAACCGAATTTACTGGTACTGCTTAACAGCAGAATATTATTTGGTCCAGGGGAAAAGGTGGTCGCGCAGGCGTAAGCGGCAAGTTCCAGGTAGATGGACACAGGCATAAACTTTCCTTCTTCCTTCGGAATAATTTACAAATTTTCACTGCTAAATACTAGCACATCCGCAATCCCCCGTCAAGAGAAAGTTCTTTTCACTGTCTCCCGGCAGCGTGGAGGGCGCGCCTCGCGGCGCGGGCGCAGAATTGCCATTTGAAATGGCTGGTCCAAATTTGAACCCCCCATTTTCTTTTCTCTGGCGAGAGAAAAGAAAACGGGCCGTTCACGGTCCAAAAGAAAAGAGCGTTTTTCATTAGGACTGGCGGAAAACTTGCGGCTTGGAGGAAACCAAACGAGAAGTTCAAATCGACTTGCCTCTGCGTCTAACTCCGCTGCCGCTGCATTGGCAGGCGAAATCATGCGGTGGAATTAGGTGGTTGAAATGGCTTGGTGGAAATCAAACGAGAAAACCCAATCGACTTGCTGGTACGACTGACTCCGCTGCTACTGCTGCGGTGCGTGAACGGACCTGACGCAAAAAGTAACAGCGCCTGTCATTGACAGACGCTGTTCTCTTTGAAAAAATCAAACTTTCCCTGCTAATACCAGCATCAAAAATACGAATGTAGCCAAAAGGAGAAGAGAAAACATTACAAAACCAACGTTAACTCTCTTACCGGTTTCAGCTGTTGTCCGTGACTCGGGAACCAGACGCGCCTTACGCAATGCCGTTACAATCGGCTTATAAAGCAGCAAAGTCAACGCCATATTCAATCCGCCCTTCACAAGATTGAACGGCAGAAACAGCGTCGGAAGCATCTCAACGACAAGAGCGCGATCAATTTCCATATAAAGCGGCGTCAACAAGAAATTCCAGACCAACATTACCACAACCAACGTCACAACGCCCAAAGACAAACCCATGACCGCACCTTTTCTGGTATGCATTTTACGATAAACAAAAGCCGCAGGACAGGCAAAGGCGCAAGCCGCCAAAGCATTCATGATGCAGCCCATAATCATCGTATCGCTCACAGTGAACAACTCAATGACAGCGACAGCAATGGAAACAACAGCAGCCGAAACAGGGCCAAACAAGAAACCACAAATACAAATTACAACGCCCTTAACTTCCATTTGAAGAAACATCACCTGCGGCAGCACCTTACTCAAAAGCATCGCCAGATAAGCCAGCGCCGTAAACATTGAGAGGGAGGCCAAGGTCCGCACATCCAGCTTTGACCGGGAAACAGGAATCGCATTTGCATTCAATTGAGACATGGAAAAACACTCCTTCACAAACTTGAAACACCCTGGACGCTTTGACTCCTCCAAGGTGACAAGCAACAAAGAAGCGCACGAAAAACGCACGGTCTCACCGCACTCATCTTCTTCCATCCAGACTATCACTGTTGGTCCCGGAGTTGCACCGAATCAGCGAACGCAAACGCGTCCGGTCGCGGACTATACCGCCAGTGGGGAATTACACCCCGCCCTGAAGACAAAGTATGCAGTTGTTTCTAAATTTAGTATAACGGATTCCAAAGAAAAATGCAACCCTTTTTATCAAAAACGCAGACAAAACAGAAAGCATCCGAAAAATTTATCATACAAATATATTCTAATTATATTTAATATAGTATTGCTTAGAGTTTCTTTTTTTGTTATAATTATGAAGGTATATTATGCAAATCGATAAAGAGAGAGGTGCTTCCGTTTGAATTCCGTAACTGATATCTGGGAAAACGTTCTCCGGCAGCTTCGGGGAACACTCTCCGAAACCACCATTTCCACGTGGTTTGACGAATTATCCATTGTCAACATCCGGGGAAACACCTGCTTTCTCCATTGTCCCAACGACTTCAAAAAAGGCTATATAGAATCCCTTTTTCTCAGCAACATCAAAAATTCCCTTCACGACATTTTCTCTATGGACTTCGAGGTTAAGATTCTCGACGACGACGGCCTGATTGAATTTCAGGGCGGCTCCGCGCCCCAGCGGCAGTCCGACCGTTTCACCTCTGCGGAATTCACCTTCGAGACCTTTGTCGTTGGCCCGTCCAACAAACTGGCTCACGCAGCGTCCATGGCCGTTGCCGAGCATCCCGCGCAGAATTACAACCCTCTTTTGATCTACGGCGATTCCGGCCTTGGCAAGACGCACCTCTTGAATGCCATTGCAAACGTAATCCGGAAGAACGATCCGAAAGCAAAAATTGTTTATGTCAAGGGTGATGATTTCATCAATGAATTCATTGAATTGATCCGGGCTGGGCGTGGCAGTGAATTTCGAGCCAAGTACCGTCAAGCGGACCTGCTTCTGGTCGACGATGTACAGTTCGTGGCAGGTAAGGACCAGGTACAGAACGAATTTTTCCATACATTCAATACACTTTATGAATCCGGACGGCAGATTGTTCTGACCTCCGACCGGCCGCCGTCTGAAATGACGCTCCTGGACGACCGCCTCCGGACCCGTTTTGAGTGGGGGCTTCTGGCGGACGTAAAACCGCCGGATTTTGAGACGCGTCTTGCCATTGTCAAGAACAAGGCGGCGCTTCTTGGCATGGAATTACCTGACAAGATCGCTGTTTACGTTGCTCAGAATGTAACAGCCAACGTCCGGCAGCTGGAGGGTACGATCAATAAGATCCTTGCTTACAAGGATCTGCTTGGCAGTGAAACGGATGAGGAAGTCGTAACCCGCGCCATGAAGGACATTCTCAAAGACAGCAACGAATACATTCCGACGCCGGAATCCATTCTCTCGTACGTCAGCCGTTATTACAATGTAGACGAATCCATCGTCCGGGGGCAGCAGCGAAACCGTGACGCCGTTACCGCCCGCCAGATCGCCATGTATCTGATTCGGAGCATGACAAGCCTTTCCCAGGACAACATTGGCAGCTACTTCGGCCACCGTGATCACGCCACGGTCGCATATTCCATCACGCAGGTAGAGAAGAAAATGAAAAAAGACCCGGCATTCGCCGAGGTTGTAAAAGAGCTGAAAACGAATATCAATTCCCGACACTGATCTTTCTTTTTCCACAATTCCTGGTGGAAAAAGAAAAACACAGTGTTAAAAAAATTTTCTCCGTCAGAGAACGCGGAAAAACTCCCAAATTCTCCACAACCTTCCGTGGAGACACAAAACCTTGCAAATACAGACTTTCTTCTTTTTTTCAACAATTTTTTGCTCTACGTCTACTTTTTCTAAAAACATTTTTATATTTTATCTTTTTAAGAAAAAAAGGGCTGTCCGTCTCTCACAGACATCGCTCACAGGCAGAATTCCTTGATTACAAACCGTATACCTCTCAATACCTTAAAATTTACGCCGCGCGCCGCTCGGCAAATTGCACAAACGATGGAGGTTCTCTCGAATGAAATTTACGTGTGAAAAAGTTCTGCTGCAAAACGCAATCTCTACTGCTGGCCGCGTAGTTGCACAAAAAAGCTCGATTCCAGCCCTGGAGGGAATTCTGATCCGCGCCTCCGGGCAGGAATTGGTTTTCTCCGGTTACAATATGCAGACCGGCATCCGAACCAGGCTTTCCGCAAACATCGTGGAAGAAGGAAACATTGTTGTCAGTTCCCGCCTGTTCAGCGAGATCATCCGGAAAATGCCGGACGACGTGGTCAGTTTTTCCGTAAACGACCATATGGTTGTTCACCTGAGCTGCGGCGCATCGGATTTTGAAATATCCGGCCTGTCTGCGGCGGAATATCCGGACCTGCCGGAAGTAGAAGATGAATATTCCATCCAGATCGACCGGAAGGTTTTGAAGGAAATGATTGAGGAAGTAGCTTTCGCTGTTTCGACAAACGAGAGCCGTCCGATTCACACCGGCGCACTGTTCGAAATTGCAGAGAATTCCCTCACTATGGCCGCTGTGGATGGCTTCCGTCTGGCTGTACGGCGGGAACCGCTGGAGAGAGTGGAGGGCGGCGAGTTTTCCTTTGTAGCTCCCGGGCAGGCGCTGAACGAGGTCAAAGGAATCTGCAGTGAAGGCAAGTCGAGCGGCGACGAAGACGAAACCTTTGCATCCATCACCCTCGGAAAACGGCACATTTTATTTACAGTAGGAAACACCGAACTGATCTGCCGCCGTCTGGAGGGCGAATTCCTGGATTACCGCAATGCCGTGCCGAAAAAAAATCCGATTTCCGTCACGGTGGAGACCAAGGATCTTATTGGCAGCATCGACCGGGTTTCAGTCATGATTTCTGAGAAACTGAAAAGCCCGGTCCGGTGCGTATTCGATCACGATAAAATACTGTTGTCCGCAAAAACGGCTACCGGCGACGCAAAGGACGTCTGTCCCATGACAGGCGACGGCGGCGGCCTGGAAATCGGCTTCAACAACCGTTACCTGATGGAAGCCCTTCGCTACGCGCCTGCGGATACGGTACGGATTGAACTGAACACCGGTGTCTCACCCGCGCTGATCCTGCCGGTGGAGGACAACGAAAAATTCCTGTATATGGTTCTGCCGGTTCGTTTGAAGGCAAATTAAATGGTTTTTCCCGGGAAAAGTTTTGATTTTGGTGAAAAAAGGAAATGCTTATGGTAGGAAAAGAAATCCCGATTCATACGGAATTCATTAAACTCCAGGACCTGCTGAAATTTGCGAACGCCGTGGAAAGCGGCGGAGCGGCAAAGGAACGCATTCAGGCAGGGGAAGTAAGCGTAAACGGCGAAATCTGTACGCAGCGGGGGAAAAAGCTGCATCCCGGCGATGAGGCGACATTCTGCGGCGTTGTGTATAAAGTGTGCCATGCAGGTTGACCGCTTGGAGTTGGAAGGGTTTCGGAATTACGAACGGCAAACGGTAGCGTTCGATTCAAAATGCAATGTCATCTGGGGCGAGAACGCCCAGGGAAAAACGAACCTTCTGGAAGCCATTGTCTATCTTTCCTGCGGGCGGTCCCCCCGCACACGGGCCGACCGGGAACTGATCGGTTTTTCAAAGGACGAAGCCCGTTTAACCGGCCGAATCACCGCCAGGGGAAGGGAATTTCGAATCCAGGCGGATTTCATGCGGGGACGCCGGCGAAAACTGTGGGTGAACCAGGTTCCGGCCAAAACAAACGCCGCCCTCAGTGAGGTTTATAACACGGTCTTGTTTCGCCCGGAAGACTTGTTTTTGATCCGGGAAGGCGCTTCCGTGCGAAGACGCTTCATGGACAACGCCCTTTGTCAGCTGCGGCCCCGGTATGCCGCCGCACTGTCGGCCTACAACCGGGCGCAGGAACAGAAAATCCGTATTTTACGGGATTCGCAGGAACATTCCTCCCTGATGGACGCTTTGCCGGAATTCAACGCGCAAATGGTGTTTTATGGAGCCGTCCTGATTCATTACCGCCACCAGTTCATACGGCGGCTGAATGAATATGCAGCCGTTCATCATTGGGAGTGCTCCGGCGGCCGGGAACGGCTGACCATCCAATATCGAACGGTTTCCAGCATAAGAAATCCGGCGGCAGAGCTGTCGGTTTTAAGAGAGGAGCTGCGGCAGCATATGGACGCGCACCAGACCGCGGAACAAGCCGGAAGGCTGTGTCTTTCCGGCCCTCACAAGGATGATCTCCTGGTAGAGATCGACGGCCGCGAAGCCAAGACATATTCATCTCAGGGCCAGACCCGTACCGCCGCGCTGGCGCTGAAACTCGCCGAGCGGGAGATTTATAAAAATGTGTCCGGTGAGTACCCGGTATTGCTCCTGGACGACGTTCTGAGCGAGCTGGACCCCAGACGACAGGACTTTGTATTAAACCGTATCGCTGGAGGCCAGGTATTCATTACCTGCTGTGAGGAGGACCGCCTTACAAACCTTTTGGGCGGTCAGGTCTTCCACGTGAAACATGGAAACATCGTCTGTTAAACGGATCTTCAATAAACCCTATGAATTTGGAATGAAAATTATGTATCTTCATTTAGGACAAAACGAAATCATTGACAAACGTCAGGTCATCGGTATTTTTGACCTGGACAAGTGCAGCTATGAGAAACGGACGCGGGAGTATCTGGCAAAAGCTGAAAAAGAAGGGGTTGTACTGGACCTGTCCAGCGACCTGCCCCGGTCTTTCATCGTATGTGATCACCCGTATCACCGGCAGATTGTGTACCTTTCTTCGCTGAGCCCTGGAACAATGCAAAGACGGGCGGAGGCGTCGAAATTGGATCTATAGCGGTTTTGTGACTGCTTTTAAGATAAATGAGCCAATCCGTGGCGGCTCCTTCCGGGAGCGGCCTTTGTAAAGGAGAAGAATATGAGCGAAAACGAAATCCTGCAATCCACTGCGGTCGACGCGGAAAATGAATACGATGCGTCGGAAATCCAGGTTCTGGAGGGACTGGAGGCCGTCCGAAAACGGCCTGGTATGTATATCGGTTCCACATCGTCCTCCGGACTGCACCATCTGGTTTACGAAATTGTCGACAACGCCATTGACGAAGCTCTCGCGGGTTATTGTACCGATATCCTGGTTCAGATTGATGAGGGGGACATCATTACGGTCGTGGACAATGGACGGGGAATCCCGGTGGATATTCAGGCCCAGACGGGAAAGCCAGCCCTGGAAGTGGTGTATACAATCCTCCATGCGGGCGGCAAGTTCGGCGGAGGCGGCTATAAGGTTTCCGGCGGACTCCATGGCGTGGGCGCTTCGGTGGTCAACGCCCTTTCCGAATGGCTGACGGTTCAGGTGCATAAAAACGGTGAAATATATGAGATGCGGTTTTCCCGCGGTCAGACCACCCAGGAAATGAAAGTGGTGGGCGCCACAGACCATACCGGAACGACTGTCATATTCAAGCCGGACCCGGAGATGTTTGAGGATACGGTTTTTAATTACGATATCCTCCATACCCGGATGCGGGAGGAAGCCTTTCTGAATGCCGGACTCCGGATCCATACGGTCGACAAACGTCCCGGTAAGGAGCGGGAGGATTCCATGTGCTACGAGGGCGGCATCCGGGAGTTTGTTACTTGGCTTAACAAGAGCAAAGAGGCTTTGCATAACGATGTCATCTATATGTCCGGACAAAAAGATGATTCTGTAGCGGAAATCGCCTTCCAGTACAATGACGGTTATAATGAAACCATCTTTTCTTTCGCGAATAACGTGCATACGCCGGAAGGCGGTATGCATGAAGAAGGTTTCAAGCGGGCCTTGACTACGGTCTTGAATAACTATGGACGCAAAGCTAAGATGCTGAAGGACGACGAAAAGGTTTCCGGCGAGGACTGCCGGGAAGGTCTGACCTGCGTCATTTCCGTCAAGCTTACCGACGCCCAGTTTGAGGGTCAGACCAAGGCCAAGCTGGGAAACTCTGAAATTCGTACCCTGGTGAATAACATGGTTGCTACAAAGCTGGACACATTCCTGGAAGAAAATCCCCAGGTGGGACGTATGATTCTGGATAAGGCCCTCACAGCCAGCCGTGCCCGGGAAGCCGCGAAAAAGGCACGGGAATCCATCCGCCGCAAGACGGCCCTTGGAGGCGCCGCCATGCCGGACAAGCTCCGGGACTGCAACGAAAATAATCCGGAACTGACCGAAATTTACATCGTCGAGGGCGATTCCGCAGGCGGCTCCGCTACCCAGGGACGGGATTCCCGTTTCCAGGCGATTCTGCCGCTTTGGGGGAAGATGCTCAATGTCGAAAAGGCCCGGGCGGATAAGGTCTATGGAAACGATAAGCTCCAGCCCGTCATTACGGCTCTGGGCGCTGGAATCGGCGACGAGTTCGACGCTAATAAACTTCGTTATCACAAAGTCATTATCATGGCCGATGCCGACGTCGACGGCTCTCATATCCGTACGCTGTTATTGACATTTTTCTTCCGTTTTATGCGTCCGCTGATTGAACAGGGATATGTTTATTCCGCTGTCCCGCCGCTGTTCAAGCTCACCCGCGGCAAAACCACCCGCGTCGCCTACGACGAGCCGGAACGGGACCGTATTTCCGCCGAAATGCGGGGCGGTAATCCAAACGTGAAGGTGGATATCAGCCGGTTCAAGGGCTTAGGTGAGATGAATCCTCATGAGCTTTGGGAGACTACCATGGACCCGGAAACCCGAACCCTGCGCCGGATTACTCTGGATGACGCTGTAAAAGCTGACGAAACGTTTACGATTCTCATGGGCGAAAAAGTGGAACCGCGAAAAGAATTCATCGAGAAAAACGCAAAATATGTTGTGAATTTGGACTATTAAACAAGAAGGTTTGCTTATTATGGAAGAAATTGTTCCAAAACGGAATGTCCCGCAAATTCCGGAACGAATATTTATTCACTACGCAAATCAGGAGTTCCATACCGGTGAAGATACCCAAATTACAGACCTGTCCGAAGCGGGCATACGGGATATGGTACAAAAAGTGCGGGACGGCCGTTACCAGAGCCTGTACCTGACGCCAAATGAATATGGCGAGATAGAAGAAGGGTTCCTCCAATTGGAAAGCGCTGGTGAAACGGGCCTGCTCTTTCTCCAGATCTGCGGGGCGGACGAACTTCAAACCGCCTGGGCCTGCTTCCATCCGGATTACCTGGATTCTGACGAGGAGGCACCAATTGAGCCCAGCGACGGACAATCCGTGTTTTTTATGAGATATACCATGAACAACCGGGAACTTGCGGCTGAATGCGTGGAGTGGTATGCGCATACCGGGGAACCGTATCCTGGTATGGATTGGCTGAAAATGACTTGGTAAGTTTTCTGTAAAAAAGGAACCTCTAACAAGGAGGAAAAAGATTAAATGAGTAAAAAACCTCAATATGACCCCGAGGAAATCCGGTACCCCGATCAGAAAATCGTGGAGTCGCCGCTGGTCCCGGAAATGGAAAAGTCCTACATCGATTATGCTATGAGCGTTATCGTGGGCCGGGCGCTGCCCGACGTGCGCGACGGCCTGAAGCCTGTCCATAGGCGTATCCTCTATGCTATGTATGAGGATAATCTGACCTATGATCACGCTTTCCGGAAGTGCGCAACCGCCGTCGGCGACGTGCTGGGCCGCTATCACCCGCATGGCGACGCTTCGGTTTATGACGCCCTGGTTCGTCTTGCACAGGATTTCTCTATGCGTTATATGCTGATCGATGGACATGGGAACTTCGGTTCCGTGGATGGAGACCCCCCTGCGGCTTACCGTTACACAGAGGCCCGTCTGGCCCGTATTTCCAACGAAATGCTGCGGGAAATCGAAAAGGAAACCGTAGATTGGGATCCCAACTTTGATGAGACCAGAAAAGAACCTAAGGTCTTGCCTTCCCGGTTCCCCAATTTGCTGGTAAACGGTTCCAGCGGTATCGCCGTCGGTATGGCTACCAATATCCCTCCGCATAATCTGCGGGAGGTAATTGGCGCTGCTATTTGCGTGCTGGATCACCCGGACGCCGATTTGTCCGAGTTGATGCATTATATCAAAGGTCCTGATTTTCCAACGCAGGGTATCATTATGGGACGGGCCGGTATTCGTGCCGCTTACGCAACGGGCCGGGGACGCCTGACGATTCGCTCCCGTCATGAGTTCGAGGAATTTGGTCAAAACCGTACGCGGATTATTATTACCGAAATTCCATATCAGGTCAATAAACGGATGCTGATTAAAAATATGGCCGATCAGGTCGAGGATAAGAAGTTGGAGGGTATCTCCAATATCCAGGACGAGTCTGACCGGAATGGTATGCGGATTGTCATTGAATTGAAACGCGATGCAAATCCTCAAGTCGTTTTGAACCGCCTCTTTGCTCAGACGCAGCTGCAAACCACTTTTGCGATCAATATGCTGGCGCTGGTGGAAGTCGACGGAAAATTGCAGCCGAAAATCTTGTCCTTGAAGCATATCCTTGAAGAATATATCGCACATCAGGAACAGGTGATTATTCGCCGGACCCGCTTTGATTTGCGTAAGGCCCAGGAACGGGCACACCTTCTGGAAGGCTTGCTTGTTGCGCAGGACCATATTGACGAGGTTATCAAAATTATTCGTACCAGTTACGATAATGCCAAGGAAAATCTGATGAGCCGCTTCGGTTTGGATGACGTGCAGGCCCAGGCGATCTGTGATATGCGGCTCATTGCGCTCCAGGGCCTGAACCGGGAAAAATTGGAAAATGAGTATAAGGAACTGGAGGAAAAGATCGACTACTTTAACAAAATTCTGGCGGATGAGGATCTTGTAAAGCAGATTCTCAAGGAAGAATTGACTTCTATCTCGGATAAGTATGGCGATGACCGCGTTACCGAAATCCAGGATGTGGAAGATGAAATCGATATTGAAGACTTGATCGAAGAAGAACAGTGCGTCTTCACTCTTACCCAGGCGGGCTATATTAAGCGGACTCCAGTGACTGAATATACCGCGCAGTCGAAGGGCGGTATGGGCAAGAAGGGTATGACTACCCGGGATGAGGATGCGGTTGTTGATGTCTTTACAGCCTCAACACACGATTACCTTTTGTTCTTTACCGATACCGGTAAGGTCTACCGCAAAAAAGGTTATCAGATTCCTGTTTCTGGTAAAACTGCTAAGGGTACCAACATTATTAACATTATTCAGATTGAACAGGGTGAACGCGTCCAGACTATGATTCATACCAGGTCTATTGAAGATGATGGGCGATTCCTCTTTATGGTGACACGAAATGGTACGGTGAAGCGTCTGCCCGCCAATGCCTTGAAAAATTTAAGGAATAATGGGATTCGCGCCCTGCGTATGGATGAGGGGGATCAGCTCATTACTGTGCGTGAAACCGACGGTAATCAGAATATTCTGATTGCTACACACGATGGTATGGCTGTTTGCTTCCATGAGGATGAAGTGAGGCCTATGGGCCGTGATGCTGTCGGCGTTAGAGGTATTAAACTTAAAGAGGGCGATTATGTGATTGGCGCAGCACGCGCAAGGGCTGGCTGTGAAGTGCTCTCGATTACCGAAAAGGGTTTTGGAAAACGAACGCCCGTCGAAGAATATCGCGTAACAAACCGTGCTGTGCAGGGTATTAAGAATTATATGATTACTGATAAAACCGGAAGTGTCGTCGGCATTAAGGTCGTTGATGGTTCAGAGGATTTGCTTCTGGTGACACAAAGCGGTATTCTGATTCGGACGGCTGTTGAGAATATTCGATCCGCCGGACGTGCAACACAGGGCGTTATTGTTATGCGTTTTAAGGAGGAGGGAGATCAGGTTATTTCTATGGCGCTGACGCAAAAAGAAGAGAATGAGGATGTTGAAGAAGCAATTGAACCCGTCACAAATTCAGGAGACAATCAGGAAAGCGAAAAAGAGGAGACCTAAACCAAAAAGTGAACAGCGGGCCGCCAGAATGGCGGCCCCTGTAATCACTTACTTTCAAATGGTGGTTGAAAAGGAAAGATGAACATATATGTTCGCATCTGCAACGCGCACCTAATAATTTCCAGTCCTTTCGCGTACCACAGCGGCGAAGTCAGACGAACCAGCAAGTCGATTTGATCTTCTCGTTTGGTTTCCACCAAGTGATTTCAACCGCCTGATTCCACCGCATTATTTTGCCCACCAATGCAGCGGCAGCGGAGTTAGACGCAGAGGCAAGTCGATTTGGACTTCTCGTTATCAGAGGCAGAAAGCCGTAGTCTTACACCGCACCTAACAAACGCTCTTTTCTTTTGGACCGTGAACGGCCCGTTTTCTTTTCTCTCGCCAGAGAAAAGAAAATGGGGGGTTCAAAAAGGACCAGCCATTGAAAATGGCAATCTGTGCCCGCGCCGCGAGGCGCGACTACCCAAAGTTTGGAGAAATTATGAAACGTGTAACAATCTATACCGATGGAGCTTGTTCGGGGAACCCTGGACCGGGAGGCTGGGGAGCTATCCTGATGTATGGGGAACATAAAAGGGAGCTTTCCGGCGGGGAGGAGAAAACAACCAATAACCGTATGGAATTGACCGCCGTGATCGAAGCGCTGTCACTTCTGAAGGAACCTTGCGCCGTTGACCTTTGGTCGGACTCCAAATACGTAATCGATGCACTCGAAAAAGGCTGGGCGCGCGGTTGGAAAAAGCGCGGCTGGATCAAAAGCGATAAAAAACCTGCCCTCAATCCGGACCTCTGGGAACGTCTCCTTGCCTTGACGGACCTCCACAACGTAACCTGTCACTGGGTCAAAGGCCACGCCGAAAACCCCTTCAATAATCGCTGCGATAAATTGGCCGTCTTGGAAAGCAAACGCTTCCTTTAGGATCATTTACAAACTGTTTACAAGGATAACATACTTTAGAAAAAATTTTCCGGTATCTTAATCATCAAGCAAAGGGTACTCCCAACCCGATGCGTTTTCTCCCTCCTAAAACACACATCAAAGGGGACCACTTCGGTGGTCCCCTTTGATGTTCTTTTTTCTTCCTTAAAACAGATTCTTCAGACCGCCCAGAAGTTTACCTGCTCCAGCCGCCGCCAGCTTTGCCTGTATCCCGCTTACCAATGGCTTGAGCTGTTCGTCCGGAAGATCAATGCCAATCAACTTCTCAATCGTCTGAATCGGGTCCTTTTCAAAGTTTTCCAGTATGCTTTTGTCGCCTTGTATCCGCTCCGTCAGTTCCTCAATCTTTTCCTTTACGTCAAATTTCTTGTCCATACTTCGTCTCCTTCTTTGTCGGATTTGGAAATATTATAGTGAAAAGAACAGCCCCTTGTCAACCGGGTTTTTTCTTGTTACAGTTGAAATTTTTCCCGTTTTCCTGTAAACTGATTCTGCGCTTCCTTGATGATTGCCGGAGGTCTGGGTTAACTATGAAGTGGAAATTTTCAGTCGGTATGCGTACCGTGAAAACAGTGATTGCCGTTTATCTGTGTTTCGTGATCGATAACTTTCGTGCCGGCGGTATCCCTTTTTATGCCGCAATCGCTGCCGTTTTGTGCGTGCAGAAGGATATCCATTCCAGTATCAAAGCGGCCAAAAACCGGGAAATCGCTACCTTGGTCGGCGGATTGTTCGGTATGTGTTTCCTGATCTTTGAAAAATATGTTTATCTGATTTCTACCCCCTTGCTGCGTTACCTCGCTCTTTCCTTGCTCCTGATTCCGATTATTCAGGTGTCCGTCGCCTTTGGACTGCAAAGCGGCACTTACTTGATGTGCGTGGTGTTTTTGTGCATTACCGTAACCCATGGCAGTGACGAAAGTCCGGTGCTGTTTGCAATCAGTCGCATGATTGATACCACTATCGGAATTGCGGTTGCACTGGCCATTAACAGTATTCCGTCGAAAAAAGACTCCAGCGAAATTGCCGAAACGCCTGATAAATCTGCTTAGACCGTTCGATATCGATTTATACTGCATACTTCCTCGTGAAATATTTTGCCCTCCGCTTCCAGGTGATCGAGATGAGACAGCGCTTCGCCAACGGCAAAAAATTTCTGCGTCAGTGGAAAGGATTCCCAGTCCCGACAGCGGATGCTCCACTGCATAAGCCCCGCTATTTCGCAGGCGTTGAGATCCGGGTTCTGTTGTACAATCGATAATGCAGATGCCAGCCGTTTTGCATGATGCTCCTTTAACTCGCTTATCCGCTGGACAAGGTCGCCCCGTTCTCCGCGGTGCGCGGGCAGCAGCAGCTTGACCCGCAGCTTCTCTACCCGTTCCAGACTTTCCAAATAGCTTCCAAGCGCGTCGGGCAGACGCTCCCAGCGGCATATGTTGGGGGTGATGTGAAACAAAATGTGATCGCCGGAGAACAGCCAGCCTTCCTTCGGCTCGTATAAACACATATGTCCCGGTGTGTGGCCGGGCGTCAGGACACATTGCAGCGTGTGGCTGCCATATGTGAGAACGTCCCCGTCTTTCAGAGGCGTATAACGCCAGTTCTTCGGAGCCGCCGTCTGCGCGGGGTTCGAATTCCACAGTCCATCGGTTTCTTCTTTGGAAAATCCTTCCCGGAGATATGCGGCGTACAGACGCCGCCAGCAATCGTCGTCAACCGCTTCGCTGACGCCCGGTCCGTCTGTGTGGCTGATATAAATTTTGCCGCTCTCCGGTACAAGCTCCGGGGCAAGACCCGCGTGGTCGCTGTGCAGATGTGTGAGGAAGATGTCCAGCCGGTTCCGGTCCACGCCCAGAGCCGTCAGCTGTTCTTCCATCGCTTCCCGGCACGGCCTTTGACGGAACCCTGTGTCAATCAAAAGACTGCGTTCCTGTCCAAGAATCAAGTAGCTGTTCAGCGTTTTCAGGGGACTCCCGACCAGGGGAATTTCAAGTCTCCATAAATTATTTGCAAGCTGCTCCATTTGGAAAAATTCCCTTTCTGTTCAAAAACTTAGTTACCATAAAAAATTGGAGGCGCGAAGATGTACCGTATTTTTATCGTGGAGGATGACGGCGTTATTGCCGGGGCCGTACGACGTCACCTGGAAGGCTGGGGTTATGAGGCCCGCTGCGCTCAGCGCTTTGACGATGTGCTGTCGGAGTTTACCGAGTTTGACCCGCAGCTGGTCATTTTGGATATCTCCCTTCCATTCTTCAACGGTTATCACTGGTGCCAGGAAATCCGCCGGGTGTCCAAGGCGCCGGTACTCTTTCTTACGTCCGCCTCGGACAGCGTAAACGTTGTAATGGCAATGCAGATGGGCGGCGATGACCTGTTAGCAAAACCCTTCGATCTGCCGGTTCTTGCAGCGAAGGTCCAGGCGATGCTTCGGCGGGCGTACGATTTCGGCCCGTCCCCTACGCTTCTGAGCTGCGGCGGAGCAGTCCTGAATCTCTCCGACGGCACGTTGTCCGTCAATAATCAGCGGGTGGAGCTGACCAAAAATGAATTGAAAATGCTCCAGATTTTGCTGGAACACAAAGGACAGACTGTCAGCCGGGACGCAATTATGACCGCCCTTTGGGAGTCCGACAGCTTCGTTGACGAAAATACATTATCTGTCAATGTGAACCGTCTGCGGCGAAAGCTGGAGGCTGCGGGTTTGCCTGACTTTATTCATACCCGCAAGGGAGCGGGCTATCTGGTGGAGGGCTGATATGTTTTGGGCCTATTTGAAACGACAATGGAAGTTGATCTTTATGCTGACGGCCTTCGCCTGTGTGTGCAGCGCGGTGTTTTGGCTCTACCGTCTGCCGGTGGAATCTGTGTTTTATGCCGCCGCGCTTTGTATGGCCCTGGGAGGGATCTTGTTTGCGGTGAGTTACATCCGCTTTCGTCAGAGGCATAAAGAATTGGAATGGCTGCTGCGGAAAGCGAAAGAAAAGGTTTTGCCTCTCCCACAGCCGCGGGGTCTCCTGGAGGAAGATTATCAGGCGCTGCTGAAGGAAATCTGTGCGGACCGCGCCGCCATAGCGCGGGAAAACGATATCCGTTTTCAGGAAATGACCGACTATTACACCCTTTGGGCGCACCAAATCAAAACGCCAATTGCCGCGATGCACCTGATTTTTCAGGAAACGCCCCAGCCGGAGCTGGAGGGAGAGCTTTTGAAAATTGAACAGTATGTGGAAATGGTGTTGGGCTATCTGCGTCTCGGCAGCGGGTCTACCGATTACGTGTTTCGCGAGGTGGCGCTGGACCCGCTGCTCCGACAGGCGGTGCGGAAGTACGCCCGGCTGTTTATCCTGAAAAAAATCTCCATGGATTTTCAGGAGACAAACCGTTCCGTCGTCACAGACGAAAAATGGCTTGCTTTTGTCATTGAACAGCTTTTGTCCAATGCCTTGAAATACACCCCGGAGGGCGGACAGATTCGCATTTACAGCGACGGGGAAACGGTGGTGATTGCCGACAATGGTATTGGTATCCAGGAGGAGGACCTTCCCAGAGTCTTTGAAAAGGGATTCACGGGCTTTAACGGACGGGAAAACCGGAAGTCGACCGGAATCGGTTTGTATTTATGCCGCGAGGTCATGGAGCGTTTGAATCATGGTATTTTTATTTCGTCCCGACCCGGGCAGGGTACGCTGGTACGGCTGGACCTCTCCCGGAAACAGGGCTTTGTGGAATAATTCTTCGTGAGACCGCTTTTTCTATTGTATCATGGCTTTTTTGCCTTGTAAATCATTTGTTGAGAAAAAAGAAAGCTCTGCCACCCGGCAGAGCTTTCCTTTTCAGTGTGTCAAAAACTCCTGGTCCCTCGTTTTGGCTTCTTCTTAGAGGGAGCTGTCACTGCCGCAGGCGGTGACTGAGGGAGGAAATCAGCAGATTTTTTCAATCTTGGGAGAAAACTCCCTCCGTCACGGCTTCGCCGTGCCGCCTCCCTCAAAGAGGGAGGGTTTTTTTATAGTTTAAGGTTATCCTTCCGCTTCCCGCAAACGCTCCACAATGGTATGTTTTGAAACGGAACAATACGTCCGCAGCGGGACCAGAATCCCCAGGATCAGGAATATTGGAAGTACCACAAGCACCGGAAGAATGGTGAAACGATAAGTGAAGAACCAGAAAATATTCCCGCAGACGCCGCCTGCCAGAGGTCCTAACACAGCGCTGAGAATCAGCGACAACAGAACCGCCAGACAGGTGTAGTACAACCCCTCATGCACCAGCATGGACTTGAGCTGTTTGCCTGTCATGCCCACGGATTGCAGGACCGCCAGTTCCCGTTTCCGGGTGAGAATGCCCGTGAGAACCGCGTTGATGAAGTTCAGCACGCCAATTAGTCCGATGATGCCCGCCAAAGCTCCGCCCATAGTCAGGAACATATTCCGGAATCCCTCGAATTCGTCCATGTAGCTTTGCTTGCTCTCGTAGTCATAAATCGGCTGAACTGACTCCGTGTACTGGGACAGAAATTCCTCCATGGAGGCGTTGGTGTCTTCGGTGGTGTTGAAGGCGTAGTTCATGACGGAATGCATCCCGCTGTCCTGTTGGAGCCGTTCCGCCCCCATGACAAGCTGACTGCCTCCCAGAGTGGAATACCGGTAGCCAATGGCATTTGGAATCTCCACCAGCGCGCAGACGGTGTATTCCACTTCCTTGTAGGTCTTGGCCCGGGAGGCATACCGCAGGTAATCCCCGTGATTCCACCGCGCGTCTACCTCGTCGCCAGTGAGTTCTTCCCCGGTTTCCAGGTCAATATACATCCACTCGTCCACATAGCGCAGCGTTACGGTGTCTCCCAGCTTGAAACAGTTGGAACTCCATACGATTTCGCTGTAGTCCCCGGCATAATAGGCGGCGGCAATGGCGTTCTGACTGGGGTCGGACAGGGGAGACAGGTCTCCTTCCAGCAGCTCCAGCTTGCTGAGGGGAAATTCCTCCATGCCGTAAAGCTGTGCGCTGCCTGTGATGGTGGTTTCATCAATACGCTCTTCACCCGCCACCAGTTTCTCAAGCTGTTCCCCGGAATAAAGACGGCTGTAATTCTGGCGATAATATTCCTCCGGCATAAACGCCTGAACGGCCTGTTCCTGGCCGTAGACCCGGCCTCCTTCAGTAATGCCGCCCTGAGCGGTGATATCGGAAATGATTTCTTCCGGAAGCGCCTCGTCCACGGAATGGAAGCCGGCGCCGGACTGGAAATAATCCGCGTGACCCAGAATAAAGTCTGTACATATATTCCTGGACAGATATTTCTCCATGTCGAAGCCGCTGGCGAAGGTGTAAACCAGATTCATCAGCACTACCGCCAGCGCCAGAGAAAAAACCGTGACCGTCGTTTTGCTCTTGCTGCGGCCCAGGTTCGCCCAGGCCATTTTGGGCACGGATGCACCGGAATCGGTCTTTCGGACAGCCGCACGCTTGCTCTTTTTCCAGGACCTCCGGGAACTTCCTCCCTCCGTGTAGCGGACCGCCTCCACCGGCGAAACCCGCGCCGCCATGCGTCCCGGACGGGCGCAGGAGAGAAAGACCGTCAGCAGCGAGAACGCCGCCGCACCTATGAAAATCCACGGGTTGAACGTGACAAAGGCGTTTTTATAGCTTAACTGCTCCATGATAATCGGAGTGAGCTGGTTGCCGGTCAGGAAGCCCAGGATTAAACCCAGGGGAATTCCCAGGAGACTTAGCAGCAGCGCCTGTTGACGGATAATCGTTTTAAGCTGCTTTCCTGTGGCGCCAATGGTCTTCAGGAGACCGTAAAACCGGATGTCATTAGTGACGGAAATCTGGAAGACATTGTAAATAATGAGGTAGCCGGTGAAGATGATGAGCAGTACAACCGCCACAATGACAATTACCGTCATCGGGTCGAGGTTCTGCGTCAAACGGTCCCCGGTGTAGCCCCAGTTTACGCCCACCTTCATAAAATTGTCCGCTGTGCTGTCTATGCATTGGTAGCCGTTATGCTCCAAAACAGTATTTAGGTTTTCCTTGATGTTGATAGAGTTTTGAAACATCATATTCAGGCTCCAGATGCCGGTCATGGTGTTTGGGTCGCCGTTGGACATGGCGGCGAATTCCTCGGCGGCGGAACGGGATATCAAAATGTGGCTTACGACGACGGCGGAATCGTACTCCCACCAGCCGGAAAGGGTGAAGGTTCGCTCAAAGGTCTGGGGGTGGGCGGTAGAGTCGTCAATGCTTACAGGCAAAGTGATTTTTGTCCCGATTTTGGGTTCCACCCCCAGAAGCGCCAGAATGTGCGTGTCCGTAGCCATTTCGCCGGTGCCCTCGCGGGGAAGGGTTCCCTCGACAGGGTCGCAGAAATAATGCGGCGCGCCGTTGGGCTCCATATAGCTGATTTCCACATGGGATTTGTTGAAGGGCGGATCGGATGGCATTCCTATATAAAGCCGCGCCCAGGAATCTTGAATCAACGGGTCCTGACGAAACTGCTCCGCCTGTTCCCAGGTCAGCTCCTTGAAGGTGCCGTGTCCGTCGCCGCCCGCCTGACGGAAGTTCTCCTGCTGGAAGGAATAGTTAATCGAGGCGGCAATGGTAAACAGAGATGTAAACAGCAGCGTGGTCAGGGCAATGGCCAATGCCGCCACAATGTTTCGGGTTTTTGCGGCCCGCATGGACCGGAAGCCTAAACGGCGAATGCAGCCCTTGTTGGCGACTTTAATCATAAAATCACCCCCGTTCGCCGGTCTGACCGGGATTCTGCGCAAGATTTCGGGAGGAACGGATCCGCCCGTCTTCAATACGGATTACCCGGTCCGCCATTTGCGCAATTTCTTCGTTATGGGTAATCATGACAATGGTCTGGGCAAATTTCTGACTCGTGATTTTCAGCAGACTCATGACGTCCTGACTGGTCTGACTGTCCAGGTTGCCGGTGGGTTCGTCGGCCAGGACAATTGCTGGCTTCGCCGCCAGGGCGCGGGCTATGGCAACACGCTGCTGCTGTCCGCCGGAGAGATTGTTCGGCAGATTTTGGAGCTTGCTTTCCAGTCCCAAGGTCTCGACAATCTGATCAACATAGGGCTTGTCAGGCTGGTGGCCGTCCAGCTGAATCGGCAGGACGATGTTTTCATAGACATTCAATACCGGAACCAGATTGTAGTTCTGAAAAACAAACCCGATTTTCCGCCGGCGGAAGATCGTGAGGGCTTCGTCTTTCAGGGAAAAAATGTCCTTTCCGTCCACATGCACCGAACCGGAGGTGGGACGGTCCAGGCCGCCCAGCATATGCAGCAGCGTGGACTTGCCGGAACCGGATATGCCTACAATTGCCAGAAATTCGCCTTTTGTGACCGTGAGGTCGACGCCGTCCAGGGCACGGACTTCCGTTTCGCCGGAACCGTATATTTTCCGCAGGGATTTCGTTTCCAAAATGGTCATTGCCTTTACCTCCAGCAAAAAGAAATGGTCTTTCGACGCTTTCAGCTTATCAAAGAAATCTTTCCACATTCTTTCTCAATTCTAACAATATTGTAAGATTTCCATGCTCCCGAATGAATTGAAAAAATTTACAAAAAACCTCTTGACTTTCCCCCTGGTGGAAGGTGTATCCTAGCGGTATTCTATGGATGCGTCCCCTTTGCGGGACGGGAAAGGAATGGAAAATGATACAGAAACCGCTTTTCTTCCAAAGGGCAACGGCACTGCTCCTGACGCTCACTTTGAGCTTGAGCCTTTCGGTTCCGGCTCTGGCGGCGGAGGAGACCGCGGCGCCGGAAAGCAGTCCTCAAACCCTGGACGAACTTGCAGAAGAAGTTACCGGCCTGGCTCTGACTTACGGCGGTGCAAGCAGTGCCGCTTGGGCCGTCTGGCAGGATGGAAAAATTATTTCCAATGGCAGAAAATCCTCCCTGCCCCCGAATGCGGGACACCTTTTGCAATTGGCGGATGAAGCCGCTTCGACTATTTATGGTATCGGTTCTGTCAGCAAAATCTATACCGCCGCAGCCGTCATGCAGCTGGTGGAGGCAGGCAGGGTGAAACTTGATGCGCCCGTCGTAACCTATTTGCCCGATTTCAAAATGACCGATGAACGGTATAAGGATATCACTGTTCGGATGCTGCTGAACCATTCTTCCGGCTTGATGGGTTCCACTTTGACCAATGGAATGCTGTTTGACGATCCCAGTTCCTACGCAAAAGATCATTTTCTGGAACGGGTTGCGCAGCAGCGTCTGAAAGCGGACCCCGGCGCGTACAGCGTTTATTGCAACGATGGCTTTGTGTTGGCGGAATTGGTAGTGGAAGCCGTTTCCGGGCAGAGTTTTGAGGATTATATCAAAGCGAATATCATGGATCCTCTGAAATTGAATGCAACCTTCTCCACAAAGGATTCCTTTGAAAACGCGCCGATTTTTGCGGCAAATATTGAGACCGCTTTACCGAGAGACTGCCTGAATTTCCCGGGAACCGGCGGTCTGTATGCTACAGCGGAAGACCTCGCGGCCTTTGGCGGCGCGCTGACCAATGAAACACTCTTGAAGGAGTCTTCCCTGGACGCGATGGCCGCGCCGGAGTACGCCAGAGGTATGTGGCCCGATGACACCCTGAACAGTCTGGCCTTTGGGCTTGGCTGGGATGACATAAACCAGTTCCCCTTCTCCCAGAGCGGAATCCAGGCTTTGACCAAGGGCGGCGATACCCAGTATTATCACGCCGGTCTGATCGTGATTCCAGAGTATAAGCTGGCGGCGGCGGTTCTGTCCTCCGGCGGTGTGTCGACCTACAACGAAATGGCGGCGTCACAAATGCTCATTCGCGTGCTGGAAGACCAGGGCGTTGCCATTGACCAGACGCTTCCCACCCTTCCGAAAGCGTCCCCTGCCGCCATGCCCGCAGAACTCCAGGAGTACGCCGGTTATTATGGCTCCATGATGCCGTACAAAATCGACGTTACAGCGGATGGAACCTTGTCCATGAGCCCTTTGAACCGTCCCGGCATTCCCGCGCAGACCTTTGCTTACCACGATGACGGTACCTTCCGGGACGCCTCCGGTGCGGCTTATTTGAAATTTGTGGAGGAATCCAACGGACAGATTTATCTTTATCAAAAAGCCGCTACGGATCTTCCTGGCCTGGGCGGTACGGCTGCTTCCAATTATGCCGCCATGAAGCTGCCGGAAAATCAGGTTTCGGAGGAACTGCAAGCCTCCTGGGATACCTTTATGTCCACCACCAATCTGCTGCCGATGAATGAGCGTTACAGCTCCCAGACGTACGTCGCCATTGGCCTGACCGGCGAGGATGCCGCCGCCACGATTGAGCTGGACACCATTCCCGGTTACTGCCTCGGCTACAAGATTGAAGACGAGAATCATCTCCGTTATGTACTTCAGATTCCCGGCAATATGGGCCGCGACGGCGTTGACCTGGAAATCCGTCGGGATGAAAAGGGGAACGCTTGGGTTTATCAGTCCAACGGCGCAATTTTCATGGACGCAAACGGCGCCCCATACCTCTCTACCGGAAAAAATAATCAGGCCGTTGCCACCATCCAGCCCGATGGCTTCGCCCGCTGGTATCACATCGGCGAAAAAGCGGACGGAAAAACGATGACCGTCCAGGTTCCTGAAAATGCCGGGTACTGGGTCTACGACGCGGATGGTAAAATTACCGGTTCTTCCGTCCTCTGGGGGAACGAGAAACCGGTCGAGCTGGAGACGGGCGGATTGATTGCCTTTGCAGGCGATCCCGGCGCGAGATTCCAGCTGTCCTTTGCTTAACGATTTCCTTGCAGGGGCGGACCCGTGTGTCCGCCCTTGCCAATGTTCGATAAATTCTATTGGTGAGAGGCGATAAAATGGCACTCATTCTTGTGGTGATTATCCTGATTGCAGTGGTTGTTACCCGAAGCAAATATAAAAACAAATCCCCGTTTGGAGCCTTTTTCTTTGAAAATAATCGTCTTGTGCTGAATACTGGAATCCCGTACCCGATTCCATTTGAGGAAATCGATTGTGTGGAATTGCATTATAGTTCGTGGGAATTGGAGCATAAACAGTCTTACGGCCTATGGATCTGGGTCATCCGAAAAGACGGCACAAGCAAAAAAATCTTTTATAAGGGCTGCCGGACAGCGAAACTCGCCTTGCCTTCCGACATGAAATCTGTGCTGGAGGAACATGGATTGCGTGTTGTGATGGCTGAAGATTAAATACAGAACCTTTTACAGTACAGCGCAAAGCAGACCGCCGTGTAGATCACGGCGGTCTGCTTTTTGCAGCTGCTTCAGGCAATTATGCTCTATGAACGATAAACAGGTTCAGACGATAGCCAAGATCGTCCGCCGAAAGATAGGTCACGCCGTTCTCAATGACGCAGGGAATCGAAAGCGCTACTTCCCCGTCGGGCGTCTGCACAACGTCTGCGCCGGGCTTCACGGAAAACACCAGCTCACCGTTCTGGCTCACGACAGCGCCCAACTCCTTGTCCCAGCGCACGTCGTAACCAATGGACTCCGCTACGGCGCGAATGGGGAGCATGACGTCGCCATTCTCCGCCTTTTTGCCCCGCAATTGAGGCGTTTCACCGTTAAACGTTCCGTTGACGCAGGCCAGCAGGTCGCCATGGGATGCTACCATGATTTGCAGATAGCCGTTGTAGGCGTAGCCGAACACAATGATCTTTTCCGCCTGACCGTCGGCGTCTTTCCAGACCAGAATCTGTGCGCCGGGTACGAGGTTGTCCAATGTTACGATCTGACGCGTGAGCCAGGGGCCGATTTCCACATCCATTGGAACGGTCAGCATTTCGCCGCCCAGAACCGGAACTTGCAGTTTGTCTTCGTCCGCCCGCTTGAGGGGTGTTTTGGCAACCTGATAGTATTCCGGTACAGCGGCGTCTGCAGGCACGTTGCCGACGGCTGCAATCGCGCTCATCTGAGGCGGCAGGCTCAGGGCCATGGCCGGTCCGGCCCAGGCGTAGAGAGTGTCGCCTTCCTTGAGGCTGTCTTTGGCAAGAGGCAGGCCGGTGGCGGCATCTACCAGCGGGGCGTCGCCCAAGTGGATGACTACTTCGTTAAGGGGGTCAGACTCGTCGCTGTTTTTCAGGTAGATTCCTTCGCCCTCCCAGGCGGAAACCGTCCCCCACACTCTCACCGGTCCGGGTTTTTCGTTTTCCACTTCCGCTGCCGCAGCGGTGAGGCACAGGGCTGCCGCACAGGCAGTAAATGCTAATGCCAGTTTCCATAGCTTTTTCATTTGCTTTATCCATCCTTTGCTTTTGATATGCTATATTCTAGCATAGATTCGTATTTTAGGCAAGGGGGAGGAATTTTTTGGCCGTTGATTTTCTAATTCATATTAAATCAATGTGTATTTTTCAATTTATTTCCTTTTTATATTTCTCATTTGAAAAAAAGGTCG
>CANDBG010000026.1 GCA_947382875.1 uncultured Oscillibacter sp.
ACACAGTAGAGAACACTCTTTCCCTACACGACGCTCTTCCGATCTAAGCTGATGACCTACTTCACCTATATCACCCAGATTATAATGTCTCTTATGATGGTCTCCATGATGTTCATGATGCTGACCCGTTCCGTTGCCTGCGCAAAGCGGATTGTGGAAGTTCTGGACGAAACGCCCGCCATTACCGACCGCGCCGCTGAGAAAGGCGCAGCGGTTTCCGATGGCCGCGTTGACTTTGAGCATGTTTCGTTCAAGTACAGCCCTGAAAGTCCGGAATGGATTCTGGATGACGTGACGCTGCACATCCAAGCCGGTCAGACCGTAGGCGTTCTGGGCGGCACCGGCAGCGGCAAGACGACGCTGGTTTCCCTCATTCCGCGGCTCTACGAGGCGGACCGCGGCACGGTATCGGTGGGCGGGCGTCCGGTGAACGCCTACACCATGGAGCATCTGCGGGATGCGGTCAGCGTGGTTTTGCAGAAAAACACACTCTTTTCCGGTACAATCCGGGAGAATCTTCTTTGGGGAAATCCCGATGCCTCGGAAGAAGAACTTTGGGCCGCGTGCCGCGCCGCCTGCGCCGACGAATTTTTGTCACGGATGCCTGAGGGCCTGGACACCGATTTGGGGCAGGGCGGCGTGAACGTCTCCGGCGGACAGAAACAGCGGCTTTGCATTGCGCGGGCGATTTTGAAAAAGCCCCAGGTGCTGATTCTGGACGACTCCACCAGCGCTGTGGACACTGCTACAGACGCCAAGATCCGTGCAGCGTTCGCCAGCGAGCTGAAAGACACGACCAAGTTTATCATTGCCCAGCGGGTGGCTTCCGTCTGCGAGGCAGACGTGATTCTCGTGATGGACGGCGGGAAAATCGTCGCCCAGGGCAAGCATGGGGAGCTTATGAATACCTGTGAAATCTACCGCGAGGTTTATCAATCCCAACAGGAAGGAGCGAGTATTGATGGCTAAACACCCCGGTCCCGGAGGCCCCCCGCACGGCGGCTTCGGAAAGCCGAAAGAGCTGCGCAAAACCCTTGGAAAACTGATGAAGTATCTGGGCCGCTATAAGCTGGCGCTGTGTCTGGTGGCGGTACTGCTGGTAATCAGTTCTGCCTGCACCGTGGGCGGTTCCTATTTAATCAAGCCGTTGATCAACGACTATATTCTCCCCGGCGACTTCCCCGGCCTGGCAAGAATGCTGGCGGTTATGGCGGCGGTTTATATCGCCGGCGCGGCCTGCTCGTTTGGCTACGCCCGCATTATGGTTCACATTTCGCAAACCACCGTTGCAAAAATCCGCGCCGATTTGTTTGACAAAATGCAGGCTTTGCCGCTGAAGTTTTTCGACGCGCATACCCACGGCGAACTGATGAGCCGTTACACGAACGATATTGAAACGGTTTCCGAAGCGCTCAACAACAGCTTCGGCAGTTTGATTTCCTGTGCGCTGAACTTTACCGGCACCATTTTAATGATGTTGGTGCTCAGCCCTCCTCTGACACTGATTACTTTCGCCATTTTAGGGGTCATGCTTCTGGTGGTGAAGAACATCGGAGGCCGCAGCCGTCGTTATTTTGCACAGCAGCAAAAGGCCCTCGGCGAGGTCAACGGCTACATCGAGGAGATGATTGAGGGCCAGAAGGTTATCAAGGTATTCAACCATGAAACTGCCGCCAGAGAAGGGTTTTATATCCGTAACGAGACTTATCGCCACGCGGGCACCCGTGCGCAGATTTTCGCCGGAATGATGATGCCTGCCATGGGCAACCTGAATTATATCAACTATGCCATAACTTGTTGTGTGGGCGCAATGTTTGCGGTACGGGGCGGCGGTTTTTATCTGGGTGATTTGGGCGCGTTTTTGCAGTACACGCGGCAGGTGGGCCAGCCAATTACCCAGATTTCCCAGCAGGTCAATACGATTCTATCCGCCGCAGCGGGCGCGGAGCGGATTTTCGAGGTCATGGAAACCGAACCGGAACAGGATACAGGTAAGGTGGAGCTGGTCCGCGTGGCGGAGAACCGCGACGGCACGCTCGTGGAAGCCAATTATGATACGGGAGCCTGGGCCTGGAAAAAACCAAGTGGCGAACTGCTGCCCCTCCGCGGCGACGTGCGTTTTGATCATGTGGTATTCGGCTACGACCCGGAACGTGTGATTTTGAAGGATGTGTCTTTGTTTGCGAAGCCGGGGCAAAAAATAGCCTTTGTTGGTTCCACCGGCGCGGGCAAGACGACAATTACCAGTCTGATCAACCGGTTTTATGAAATTCAGAGCGGAACGATCACGTACGACGGGATTGATGTGCGGGATATTGCAAAGGATTCCCTGCGCCGTTCTCTGGGCGTGGTGCTGCAAGACACGCACCTGTTTACCGGCACCGTAGCGGATAATATACGGTATGGCCGTTTGGATGCGACGGATGAAGAAGTTGAAGCCGCGGCGCGTTTGGCAGGCGCAGACACGTTTATCCGGCACTTGCCCCAGGGCTACCAGACGACGCTCTCCGGCGACGGCGGCAGTTTAAGCCAGGGTGAGCGTCAGCTTTTGAACATTGCCCGTGCAGCCTGTGCGAACCCGCCGGTATTGATTCTCGACGAAGCCACCAGCTCCATTGACACGCGGACGGAAAAGCTCATTGAACGCGGCATGGACCGTCTCATGGCAGGCCGCACGGTCTTTGTCATTGCGCACCGTCTTTCTACGGTCCGCAACGCCAAAGCGATCATGGTTCTGGAGCAAGGCGAGATTATCGAGCGCGGCGACCACGACGATCTGTTGAACCAGAAAGGCCGCTATTTCCACCTCTACACCGGTCAGGCGGAACTGGCATAACGGGGGATGTTCCTTTTTTCTCGAGAGAAAAAAGGAACCGAAAAAAGAGCTTTCACAAGGGGCTGACTATATAGTCAGCCCCAATGAGTTGTAAAGGAGGAGTGAGTGTATGAAGGAAGAATACAAACCGCTCTATGAAAAATTCGGCCTGAATGTGGTATATTATCGGAAACGCAAACGCCTGACACAGCTCCAGCTGGCGGAATTGGCAGACATTGACCGCACTCACATCAGCGCCATTGAATTAGGAAAGGTAGGCGTTTCTTTCGACGTAATCTTCAAAATGTGCGAAGTTCTGGAAGTCACTCCTAAGGAGCTTTTTGATTTCCGGGACTGATTCTTCTGCAAAACGGCCCCCCGGTTTTCACCGAAGGGCCGTTTTGCACCTTAATTTCGGCTGGACGGGTCCAGCAGCCCCGCTGCCGTATAGAGCAGGGCATTGCAGATGGCCGCCGCAACATTGCTTCCGCCCTTGCGCCCCAGCGCCACAATTGCCGGAACGTCCAGACGGGTGCATACCTCCAGGATTCGCTCTTTGCTTTCCACGACGTTCACAAACCCCACCGGCGCCCCGATTACCAACGCCGGACGCCATCCCATCTCCATGCGTTCCGCGATGCGAAGCAAGGCAGTGGGGGCGTTTCCGACCGCCAACACAGCGTTTGGGGCCTCCGCCTCCGCACGCAGCACTGCTGCTGCTGCACGCGTGGTTCCAGCGGCTTTCGCCTGTTCCGCCGTTTCCGGGTCGGCCATAAAACAACGGGCCGTACCGCTCAGACGGGTCAGCGCAGGCCTGCTCACACCCGCAAGGGCCATATTGGTGTCTGTCACGATCACGCCGCCCCGCAGGGCTTCGACGCCCCGTTCCACTGCCCGGGATGTAAAACGCAGGTTATCCGCGTAGTCAAAGTCCGCGGTTGTGTGAATTACCCGCTTGATTACCGCCGCCGTTTCCGGATTCAGCGCGATTCCCCGGACGGTCAATTCCGCCTCAATAATCTTCATGCTTTCCCGTTCGATCTCCGCCGGTTTAATATGCGCCATAATGCTTACCCTTTCTCACTTTCTTCCAGAATCCGATAAATCTCCGGCAGGTTCACGGACTGCCGTACCCCTTCGGCTAACCGGTCATATTGGGTTTCCTGATATGCCCGGTGAGACAGCGGCGCAGCGTCTCCGGGAGAAATCCCCTTCCGTTCGCAAAGCCACGCCGCCAGTTTTACGGTCAGCTCACCAGTATCAAACAGCCCATGAAGGTAGGTTCCAAAAACGGCGCCTCGCTGACAGCCGTCCAGACGGCCGTCTTCCAGGACGCAGAAGGGCAGTTCCTGCGGGTCCGTTGTGCCCATATGGATTTCGTAGCCCTCCAGGGCCGCGCCGCCGAAAGGTCCCTGTGCCACGACCGCCTTTCGGTTTGTGCGGATTTTTTCCGCCGCAAAGACCGTACGCCCCGGCAGCAGCCCGATTCCCCGCATGGATGTCTGCATTCCCTCCACGCCCGCCGGGTCCTCCAGAACCTCGCACAACATCTGGTAGCCGCCGCAGACGCCCAGTACCGGCGTCCCGGACGCCGCACGTTTTTGAATCGCGGTTTCCAAGCCGTTTTCCCGCAGCCAGAGCAGGTCGGACATGGTACTCTTGGTGCCTGGCAGAATGATGAGGTCGGGCGCGCCAAACGCCGCCGCACGGTCCACGTAGCGTACGCCAAGCGCGGGATGTGTCTCCAAGGGGGAAAAATCGGTGAAGTTGGAAATTCGCGGCAGACGTATGACGGCAATGTCCACCGCCCGATGGCTTTCGGTCCGAGAGAGGCTGGGGGCTAAGGAGTCCTCGTCGTCCAGCTCTATCGGAAGGTACGGCACGACGCCTAAAACCGGAATTTTACATTTTTCTTCCAGCATCGCCAAACCAGGACGCAGAATTTCCGGGTCTCCCCGGAATTTGTTGATGAAAAGGCCCCGGATTCTGGCGCGTTCGTCCGGTTCCAGGAGGGCCGTGGTACCGTAGAGCTGGGCGAAGACGCCGCCCCGGTCGATATCTCCGGCCAGCAGAACCGGCGCGTCGGTTTTGGCCGCCAGACCCATATTTACGATGTCCTCGTCTTTCAGGTTAATCTCCGCCGGACTCCCCGCGCCCTCGATTACGATAATATCGTATTCTTCCGCCAGACTTTCGTAAGCCGCCATAATTTCCGGAACCAGCGTTTTTTTGTACGCATAGTATTCCTTTGCCGTCATATGTCCGCGGGGTTCGCCCCGGACGATCACCTGACTGCCTGTGTCGCTGGAAGGCTTGAGAAGAACCGGATTCATCCGCACATCCGGTTCGATGCCCGCCGCCTGCGCCTGCATGACCTGTGCGCGGCCCATTTCCAGCCCCTCACGGGTGACATAACTGTTCAAGGCCATGTTCTGGCTCTTGAACGGAGCCACCCGGTAGCCGTCCTGCCGGAAAATACGGCACAACGCCGCACACAGAGCGCTCTTGCCCGCGCCGGACATGGTACCTTGAATCATAATACGCCGTTTCATTGTAAAACCTCCTTCAGCGCGGCAAGCAGCCGCTCGTTTTCTTCGCGGGTACGGATTGCCGTACGATACCATGTGTCGTTCAGACCCTCGTAGCTGGCGCAGCTCCGCAGCAGAATTCCCCGCTTTTGCAAAAGCCCCACAAGGGGTATCCAGCTTTGAAACAGGAGGTAATTGGCTTCACCGGGAATCACCCCCAGTCCTTTCTGCTGCAAGGCTTTCCGCAAGCGGGGGCGTTCGGTCTGAATGAGTTTTCGCAGACGCTGAACATAGCCTGTTTCCTGCAATGCCGCAACTCCGGCGGCCTGCGCCAGTCCAGAGACATTCCAGGGAGGCCCTGCCTGCCGCAGGCTGTCCAGCCAATCTGCATCACTGCAAAGGGCATAGCCCAGACGTACGCCCGCCATGGCGTAGAGCTTTGTGAACGCTTTGAGAATCAGCAGGTTCGGGAATTCGTTCAGCCAGGGACGAAGGGTGTGTTCCTCCGGTTCATCAAGGAAATCGTTGAAGCATTCGTCGGCAATCAGGTTCGCTCCAACAGCCCGGCAGCGTTCCAGAATTTCCAGCAGCAGCGGACGAGACGTCGTAAGGCCGGTGGGATTGTTCGGCTCGCAAAGAAAAACGACATCTGTTTCCGGCGTGATGAATTCCAGAAAATTCCTGCCGATGCGAAACTCGTTTTCCGGCTTCAAGGGATAAGAGGCCACCATACAGCCCACCGTCTGCAAGGCGGCTCCGTACTCGCTGAACGTGGGAGCCGTCACCAACGCCCGCCGGGGCTTCATGGCCCAGGCAATCCGGTAAATCAAATCCGCCGCACCGTTTCCACATAGAATTTGTCCGGCGGCGCATCGTTCCTGTTCCGCAAGAGCGTCCCGCAGAGCGCGGCAAAACGGGTCCGGGTAACGGTCCGCGTTTTCAGCGGTGTTCCTCAGAGCCGCCTTGACACTCTCCGGCACACCCAAAGGGCTGACATTGGCGGAGAAATCCAGGGGCGGCACGCCGAATTCCTGTTCAAAGCCCGCCCAGTCTCCGCCATGCTTCCACTCCATGTCTACCTCCAAATTCCACCCAACATACATACCGCCATCAGCGCCGCACTCGCAATATACAGCATATCGTTTGCCCGCCGGATGTCCTCCGGCTCTGGAAGACGCAGGGCGTCGCCAATGGTGGGCTTTTCGTGACGCTCACCGAAGTAATACGCCGGACCGCCCAACTGAATTCCTAATGCGCCTGCGCAGGCCGCCTCCGTCTGGGCCGAGTTCGGACTGGCATGATTCCGGCGGTCCCGACGCCAGATGCGGTACGCGCCTTTTGCGTCCTGCCCGGTGACGCCCGCGGAAAGCATCCAGAAAAACGCCGCGATCCGGGCGGGGATGTAATTGGCAATGTCGTCCAGCCGCGCCGCCGCTCGTCCGAAATACAGGTAACGGTCGTTTTTGTATCCAACCATGCTGTCCATCGTGTTAATGGCCTTGTATGCCAGGGCTAAGGGCGCGCCGCCCAGGAACATATACAGCATCGGAGCCGCTGCGCCGTCGGCAAAGTTCTCCGCCACCGTCTCCACCGCCGCCCGAATGACGCCCGCTTCGTCCAGCGCGTCGGTGTCGCGGCCTACAATGCGTCCAACCGCCTTCCGGGCGGCAGGAAGATCGTCGTTTTCCAGGGCCTCGCAGACGCGGCGGCTTTCGGAAGATAAACCCTTCACCGCCAAAGCCTGCCAGCACCAGAGCGTTTGCAGCCCAAAGCCCAAAGCCGGGTGCATCCGCGCCGCCAGGATGCAGGCGGTTCCGGAAACTGCCAGCGTGAGCAGCGGAAGCGCCGCCGCTAAAAGAACGCCGCCCCAGAATTCCCCTTTTTGCGTTTTCGGCAGGCCTGCCCGGAGCGCTTTTTCCAGAAGGGATATCAGTTTTCCCATATATACCACCGGATGCGGCATCCACGACGGATCACCCAGCAGCAGGTCCAGCACAAAGCCGCAAAATGCGGCGTATACCATCAGCATGACGCTCCGTCCTTTGTGCAGCAAACCGGCTGCAAAACCCGCAGACTTCCATCTGCCGTTTCCAGAAGCCACCCGCCGCCGTTCGGAGCCTGCCATGCGAAAAAGTCATGGTGCGGTTCCGCGTACCGGGACAAAATGCCCATCAGCGTCCCGCCATGCGCGACGATTACAAGCGGGTCCTCTTCCCTGGTGTTTTCAAGAAGACGTGTAAATGTACGGCAAACTCGTTCGGTAAATTCCTCCACGCTCTCACCGCCGGGAACCTTGCCCATACAGCCGCCGTCCACCCAGGCGCGGTAGGCAGAATCCTTTTCCATTTCCTGGGCGTTCCGGCCCTCAAATACTCCGAAATCCATTTCCTGTAAGCCCGGCTCCGCTTTCAGAACCGCGTCCGGAAACAAAATCGCGGCGGTCTGTCGTGCCCGCAGAAGCGGCGAAACATACACCGTTTTGGCTGAAAAATCTGCGGGTCTCAACGCAGACATTCCCTCCTGAGACAGCGGAATGTCCGAAAGGCCCTGATAACGGCCTTCGTTGTTCCAGGACGTTTTTCCATGGCGCAGAAGATAAACCTTCATGGCAGCTCTCCTTTCAGTACCGTGGGCAGACCGCAGAAAACCCGTACAACGGTCTCCGCCCGTTCCGCCAGCAGGCACGCCAGACGCCCCGCCGCTTCCCGCGCGGCCCGTTCCGCCGGGTCAACCGGCACCACGCCGCCGCCGGTCTCCACGGCAATCACAATCTCCCGACAGCTGAGTTCCTCCGTCAATTTTTCCAGGTTCGGACAATCCCGCGCCAAGTCCTGCACGTCCTGAACTGCCCGCCGGTTCAGCTCCTCCGGCGTACAACCCAGCAGCTTTTGTGCAAACGTCCGCTTGCCGCTGTACAGCGGGCCGGTAATGAATATCATAGCAGCGCCTCCCCATACTGGCACAGCGTCAGAGCCGCCAGCATCCACAATTCCGCCCGTACCAGAAACCATCCCGCGAGATCGCCCGAAATACCGCCGAATTCTTTTTGCGCCGTACGGGCGTAGTGCAGAAACACGATCAACGCCGCCAGAAGCATGGCCTCGCCGGTAAAAAGTCCGCACCAAAGGAGAACCAACGCGCTTGCCGCCGCGAGGATTGCCAGAATCAGCCGCGACCGTTTTCGATTCGCTCCAGAGGCAAAGGTGTGGGCCAGACCTGTATTTTTTGCCAGCGGCAGCGACACAATGGCTAGTCCGGACAGCGACCGGGACAGTACAAACGACGCCCCCACGCTCCAAAGCGCCGCGGACGTTGGCCGCAGGGCGCAGCATAACGCCCAGTACAAAACGAAATAGCCGCACAGCCGTATGACCGCAAACGCGCCGCAGCGGGAGTCCTGTAAAATTTCCCGTTTTTTCTCCGGCGGGGCATGACTGGCTAACGCGTCGCTGGTGTCCGCAAAGCCGTCCAGGTGAACGCCGCCCGTCGCCAAAACCGGCAGCAGGCAAAAGCCTGCGCCCCGCAGCAGCTCCGGAAGAACCAAAAACCGGCATAGCTCCGCCCATACCCACCAGAAAACTCCGCACACAATTCCTACCAGCGGAAACGCGCACAGGGCATAACGCATATTTTTCTCGTTCCAGACCGGCTGCGGCACCGGTACGGCGGAAAACATCCCAAACGCGACCGCGATGGTTTCCAGAAACATCATTGCGGCTCGCCTCCCTTGTGGTAAACCGGCAGGCCGCAGACCACTTCGCACACGTTGTCCGCCTGGACCGCCAAACGGCGGTGCAGAAACGCCAGAAGCTGCATATATTCCAGCGTATCGCCCGCGTAGTCCCTGCCTCCGGAACAGACTTCGTTGGAAACGATCACCAGATCCCGGCACTGCGCCGCAAGGTGGAATATGCCGTTCCGTATAGCGTCGGCGGCACGGTCCGGCCCGGCGCCATTCGGGGCGTACCGCTCGTTTGCGCAGAGGTTCCCCAGGCATTCCAGCAAAACCGCGGAACCGGCCGGAACCTCCGCGTTTATCAGGCCCGTGTAACGCTCCAACGTCTGAAAGTCTTTCGCGGCGCGCATGGCACGGTGCTTCTCTATCCGCCTGCGGCCCTCCGCGCCGAAGGGTTCCATTGTCGCCAGATAAATCCGGGGACGCGCCGCCGATTTCATAATCAGACGCTCCGCATATTCACTTTTTCCGCTGGCCGCGCCGCCGATTACCAGCGTAATCATAAAAAGCCTCCCAACGGCTGGTACGGCTCCACGCCGCAGCCGTCGAAGGTGTAGCCGCTGGCGTACACGGACAGGGCCATGTCCAAAAGCGGCATAGCCGCCACCGCGCCGGTTCCCTCTCCCAAACGAAGGCCCGCCGTCAGCAGCGGCGTTTTGCCCAGCGCCTCCAAAACATACCGCGCCGCCGGTTCCGCGGAAACGTGACTTGCCAGCATCGCCTTTCCTGCGTTCGGGCACATCCGCAGAGCGCACAGCGCCGCCGTGCCGCTGATGAAGCCGTCGACCAGAACCGGAATCCGGTACAATGCGCCGCCCAGAAATACACCGCACAATCCTGCCAAGTCCAAACCGCCTACCTTCGCCAGTACATCTACCGGGTCCGCAGGGTTGGGCCTGTTAACAGCAATCGCCTGTTCCACTGCTCGAATTTTACGAAACAGCCCTTCGTCCGTCAGACCGGAACCGCGGCCCGTCATCTCCGACGCCGGACGGCCTAACAAAACACTGGCTGCCGCACTGGACGTTGTGGTGTTGCCAATGCCCATTTCACCGGTCGCCAAGAGACGAAAGCCTAGTTCTTTTTGTTCCCGTACCAGCTCTATGCCGGTGAGAATGGCCTGTTCGGTTTCTGCGCGGGTCATGGCGGGTCCTTGGCTGATATCCTTTGTTCCGTTTGCCGCCCGACGGCTGAGAACTCCTTCGGTCTCCGGGAAATCCAGAATTCCCATGTCCACCGGAATGACCTGGCAATCCGCTACCGCCGCCATGCGGCACACCGACGTAATTCCCGCCGCCAGATTCCGGGCGACGATGCCCGTCATTTCGCTGCCGCACTGGGTCACGCCTTGGGCTACAACGCCGTTGTCCGCGCACAAAACCAATACAGCCCGTTTTTTCAGATGGATTTCGGCGCTGCCTGTGAGCGCCGCGATGTCCTCCAGTGCCTTTTCCAGCAGCCCCAGGCTTCCCAGAGGCTTCATACAGGCATTCCAATTCCGCCGGGCCTCCCGGCGCGCCGTTTCGTCCGCCGGACCGATTTGCTGCAAGAGTTCTTTCATGTTCCGTGTTCCTTTCCGTACGCCGCTGCCTTTGTTGTAAAACGTTCCGCAAGCTCCGGCTTTCCTGCAAAATAGAGGTGTGGGAATGCGGCGTGCAGCGCTGCGCTGGTATAGCCGCAGTTCCAGCGTCTTGCGCCCTTTTCCGATGTGAAAGCGCTGCCGTTGGCGGTGCTGTCCCAGTAGTGAAATTCGTGAACGGGGATCGTTTCGCCTGCCCGCAGAAGGAGACCGTCTTCCCGGGCCGCAAGGCGGTGATAGCCAAAACGGACAAGCCGTTCCGTTTTGACCCCTTCCCCCGGCAGTACCCCCGCCATTACCCACGGCTTTCCATTGGAATCTTGCAGGGTTTGCCCCAGATACAAAAAACCGCCGCACTCCGCCACTGTGGGAAGCCCGTTTTCAACCGCGCTGCGGATTGCCGTCCGCATGGCGGCGTTTTTTGACAATTCCCTTGCGTACAGTTCCGGATAACCGCCGGGCAAATACAGGCCGCAGGTTCCATCCGGGAGTCCGCCGTCGGCAATTGGGCTGAAAAAGTGCAGCTCCGCTCCTGCCGCTTCCAATGTCTCAAGGGTTTCCGCATAAGCAAAACAGAACGCCGCATCCCGGGCCACCGCAATTTTGACCGTCTTTTTCCGGGCCGCTGCGGCTTGTGGCGGCACGTCCTCAAAGGTGCAGAGTGAAAACAGACGGTCCAGGTCCGCATTGGCTTCCAGCGCTTCTGCCAGACAGGTCATCCGTTCCGGAAGATTTCGGATCTCCCCGGCGGTCTGAAGACCCAAATGACGGCTCTCGAAATCAGCTTCCGGCAGGTGCGGCAGACAGCCAATGACTGGAAGTCCTGTTTCCGCTTCCAGCATTGGCGCAAGGCTTTTGCACAGCGCGGGTGAAGTATCTGTAAGAAGAAGGGCCGTGATGCGGCTGTTTTCGCGGAACGCCTGCAAGCCGCGTACCTGCGCCGCCAGCGTCAGGCTCGCGCCTTTGGGCCGGACGGCCAGCAGTACCGGAAGCCCCAGTACGTCCGCCACGTGCCACGCACTGGCTTGCGGCGTTGTTCCGCCTACGCCGTCGTAAAACCCCATTGCCCCCTCGCAGACCGCCGCCCCATGTCCGGCAACGCACCGTTTGAACAGATTCCGCAGGGCCGTTTCCTCCGAGAGAAACAAATCCAGATTATGGCTCTCCACGCCGAGAACCGCACGGTGAAACATCGGGTCAATGTAGTCCGGCCCGCACTTGAACGCACAGGGCGTCCGCTCCCGACGCTTCAAGGCCGCCAGAAGCGCGCACGTCAAAACCGTTTTGCCTTCGCCGGAACGCGGGGCTGTGATTAACAGACGAATCATGCGTCCTCCCTTTGTCCGGTGATGAGAAATACCGGATTGTTTGCCATAAATAAGTGTAATTTCCCCGCCGGTTTCGTCCGGCTGACGGCAATCTGTACGACCTCCGGCGAAATACCGTGCGCGTCCAGCGCCGCAGCAGCGGCGGAAAGCGTTTCCAGGGCAATTGCAGATATGCAAAGTCGGACAGCGGGATTTTTTTCCAGCGCCGCACAAATCACAGGCGCCATTTCCCCTTTGGTTCCGCCAATGAATACGGCGTCCGGCGGCGGCAGGGCCTCCAGAGCCTCCGGGGCTTTCCCCTCGATCAGCGTCAGGTTCCACGCACAAAAACGCGCCCGGTTCTGACGGATTAAATCACAGGCTTCCGCGCCGCACTCAACGGCGTAGACCCGATGGGCCTGTCCGCTCAATTCAACCGAAACGCTGCCGGTTCCCGCGCCTACGTCCCAGACGGTTTCCGTCGGTCCCGCGGACAGCTTGGCAGAAATTACCGCCCGAACCTCCTGTTTTGTCATGGGAACTTTTCCACGTATAAACGCGTCGTCCGGCAGACCGGCGCGGCGGTCCGCCAGGGGGGCCGCCTCTATAAGCAGCACCGTCAGGGGCGCAAACGTACGCGCTGCAAATTCCTCCGCGCGGCCTTGGGAAACCCGTTCGTCGGGATACGAAAGGCGCTCGCCTGCGGTTACGCTCAGGAAACCCAAACCCGCCTCCGTCAGTTGAGCACAGATTTCCGCCGGGTTGCCGCCTGTAAGGAAAAACGCCGGTTTTCCCTGGCATACCGCTTCTACCGGGTCCCCGTCCACGCCATGGGCCGAGACCAGGTTCCAATCCTGCCAGGGGCGTCCCAGGCGAGCCGACAGCAGCTGTACGCTGGAAATTCCAGGAAGAACCTCAAAGGCAATTCCCGCCGTTTCCAGAAGCGGAAGCAGCTTTTTTACGCCGGAATAAAATCCGGTGTCTCCGCTGAAAACAACGCAGGGCCGTTCCGCGCCGGAGCTTTGCAGAATGTTTGAAATTTCCAGGGGCCGCGCGGCCGCCCGACGGTTTTCCGTACAGCCCTGCGGCAGCGTTTCCAGAAGCCGCGCCGCGCCGATCAGCAGGTCCGCCCGGGTAAGCGCGGCAAGCGCTTCCGCCGTCAGAACCGCCGGGGTTCCACCGCCGCAGCCCGCCAAGGTCACTCGCATGGAATCATCTCCCTGCACTGTTGTAAAATCGTTTCGTAGGAATTGCCGGTCTCCGGCCTGCGCTGAATAACGATCAATTCCACGCCAACGGACTCCGCCGCCAATGCTTTTTCGGTGAAGCCGCCGGCTTTGCCGCCGTCCTTTGTTACCAGATATGAAATCTCAAACTGACGCAAAATCGCTTCGTTCAGCGCCTGGCTGAACGGCCCCTGCATCGCTATGATATTTCGATGGGGAATCCCCGCTGCCTCACAGGCCGTAAGGCCCTCGTGACTGGGCAGAACACGGGGATAGAGCCGTTCCGGGGATAAAATAGAAAATACTTCCAATTCTTTTGCACCGGTAGCAAGCAAAATATTTCCAGAATAATTCTTCAAATAATTCGCCGCTTCACGGGCGCTGGCGACGGTCACACCCTTGTAAGCGCTCCCCTCCCGCAGCAGACGGCGGTACGGAACACCCGCCGTTTCACACGCAGAGCGGATGTTCTCTGTCGCCGCTATCGCGTAAGGATGGGTTGCGTCAATGCAGAGACGGTAATTGGGAAGCAGCTCCACCATTTCTGAGACGGTCTTGCGGCCCGTCAGCACCGTCACGCCGGAGCACGCTCCCTGTTCTTCCCGGCCGTAGTCGGTAGCCACGCAGACCGTCACGGCAAATCCTTCCGCCGCAAGCTGTCGGGACAGTTCCCGGCCTTCGGTGGTACCGCCAAACAATAAGATATTCACTTTTTTTCGTACCCCCGGGGCGTAACCATCCAGCCCGCTGTCATTTGGGTCGTACTGGAACCGATAAATACTGTAGCGAACATATCCAGCGCTTCATCCCGCAGTTCCCGCAGCGTCAGGAGACGGCGGCTCTGCCCTTCCCGGCCGATGTTCCGCACCCAGCCGCAGACCGTTTCCGGATCCTTGTAACGCAGAAGAATGTCACAGGCTTTTTGCAGATAATCAATCCGTTTTTTGGAAGCTGGATTGTAAAGGCAAATGGCAAAATCTCCCATCGCCGCACATTCCAGACGTTTTCCGATCTGTTCCCAAGGCGTCAGCAGGTCGGAAAGGGAGATCACACAAAAATCGTGTCCCAGAGGCGCACCCAGCGCCGCCCCGCCCGACAGCGCCGCCGTCACGCCAGGCACAACCTCCACCTCCACCTCCGGAAACGCTTCCGCAAGCTGAAGAACCGGTCCCGCCATGCCATATACGCCCGCGTCGCCGCTGCACACCATGGCTACGGTTTTCCCGCTCCGCGCCGTATCCAGCGCCCAGCGGCACCGGTCGATTTCCTTTGTCATCGGAGTGGTGTACTGCTCTTTTTCCGGGTACAGCGGCGCAACCAGGTCCACATAGACCGTATATCCACACAACACGTCGGACCGTTCCAGGGCGGCCCTGGCGGAAGCCGTCATAAACTCCGCACCGCCGGGGCCAAGGCCCACCACATACACTTTATTCATTCTGCCATCTCCAATCCAGGCCATACGGACTCAGCGCCAATGCCAGCGTCACGCCGTTCCAGGCCCGCTTTTTCGCCGCCAGCACACCGCCGGAGGCCCATACCGCGCTTCGCTCGCACACGTTGTCCACGCCGGTCGTACGCTGCACGAACTCCGAAGCGGCAAAGGTTCCGGGAATTGCCGCAAGGGCTTCCGCAGAAGCGGTTTTCAGCGGCAAACCGCAGGACTTGCAAAAAGCCAGCAAGCCCGGTTCGTCTTTTTTCAGGTCGATGCTGGCGGCAGCGCAGATTGACTCCGCGCATAGGTTCTCTGCGTCCAAAAATTGTAAAAAGGCCGCTTCCAGGGTTTCCAGCCGCGTGCCCCTCCGGCACCCGACGCCCAGCACCGCGATTTTCGGCGCAAGATGCAGCGGCGTCCCGACAGGGCGGCGGACGCCGCAGTATACATCCCAGTCCGGTCCGTCCGTCCAGGCGACGCCCTCCGGCGGTGTTCCGCTGACAGGAAATTCTCCGCCAACAAAAACCGTTCTTCCTTCCAGAATTTTCCCGGAAACCGCCTTGATGCGTTCCGGGTTGACCACCGTACAGTTTTGACGTTTTGCCCACTCGTCTGCGGCAAACCGGTTGTTGATATCCGTTGCGGTGGTAATCACCGCCGTACCGCCGCAAAAAGCCGCCAGTTTCCGCGCCAGAGCGTTTGCACCGCCCAGGTGTCCCGAGAGAATCGGGATGACAAACCGTCCCGCTTCGTCCACCACAACGACCGCCGGATCTGTGGTTTTGCTCCGGACGTGCGGTGCAATCGCCCGTACGGCAATGCCCGCCGCGCCGATAAATACCAAGGCGTCCGCCGACGCAAACGACTCCGCTGTCCAGGCAGCGAGGGAAAACGGCGCGTCCCGCCGGGCGTTGGAGGCGTTGCCGCCGAATTCGCCTTGCAGACGTTCCGCCAGTTTTGCGCCCCGGTCTGTGAAAGACACAAACGCAATGGAAGCGGTCACGGCGTCCCCTTCCGGAACTCCGTCGTAAAAGACGGATCATAGAGCTTGCTGCGTTCATAAGCGCTGTCCAGAAAGCCGCCCACCAGTACCAACGCCGTCTTGCGAATCCCCTCCCGCCGTCCGGCATCGGCCAGGGTGCCGACGGTGCAGCGGACCGTTTTTTCATCCGGCCAGGTCGCTTTGCAGACCAACGCTGCGGGCGTATCCGGCGTATAAGCGCCTTGCAGCAATTCCGCCTGTACCTGTTCCAGCATCCCCGACGACAAAAAGATCGCCATAGACGCGCCGTGCTTCGCCAGAGACGCAAGATTTTCCGCCTCCGGCACCGGCGTCCGGCCCGCGAGACGGGTGATGATCACGCTCTGGCTGACACCGGGAAGGGTGTATTCGGCCCCCAGCGCCGCCGCCGCACCGCAAAAGCTGGACACGCCCGGCGTGTCATCATAAGGGATTTTCCGTTCGTCCAGAGCGTCCATTTGCTCCCGGATGGCCCCGTAGAGACAAGGGTCGCCGGTGTGCAGGCGGACGGCGGTTTTGCCCTCCGCCTCCGCCTGAACCATGACGGCAAGGACTTCCTCCAACGTCATTTCCGCGCTGTTGTAAACCGCGCAGTCCGGACGCGCCAGCGCCAGAAGCGCCGGATTGACAAGGCTTCCAGCATAGATCACAACGTCGGCCGTTTTCAAAAGCTCCGCACCCCGGAGGGTTATCAAATCCGGCGCGCCGGGTCCTGCTCCTACAAAATGAACCACTTTGTTACTCCTTTACAATCAACGTTGCAAAATACCCGCCGGCTTCCGGCGCATCTTTGGACAGATCCGGAAACAGCCGCTCGCCGGGCAGGCCGCAGTTTTCCGCCAGGGAACTCGTACCCAGTTTTCCGCGAACCCGCAGGGCTTCCAGGGCGTTTGGCAGGCGTTTTCCGGACTTCATCAGCACTTTCGTCCCCGGCAGGTCTAAGACGGCCTCCTCCGGACCGGGCGCAATGTGGAGAGGGGTATGCATTTCCGTCAGGCTGATGTTCAGCCGCGCCGCCGCCGCGCAGAAGCTGGGCACGCCGGGTACCAGTTCCGTCCGCCAGCCCCTGGGACGCAGAATGTCTGTCAAATAGGCGCAGGTAGAATAAATGGATACGTCTCCCAGGCTCAGCATGGCGACATCCCGGCCCGCCGCCAGATGCGCCTCAACCTGTTCCGCCGCCGCCAGGTGCGCCGCCCGCAGAGCATCCTGATCCCGTTCCATGGGAAAGTAAAGCGGCACAATGGTTTTATTTTCCATTGGGACCGCCCCCGACGCAATTTTCAACGCTAACATTTCGCCGTTTTTCGTCTGCGGCGCGGCAATGACTGTACATTGCTCCAAAATCCGCACCGCTTTTTGCGTCAACAGTTCCGGGTCTCCCGGTCCGACGCTGACGCCGTAAAAGATTCCTTGTTCCATAAGCGAATGATTTCCTCCACAGTTTTCGTCTGGCCCAACACGCCGTATTGATTGGAAAATATTACCGCGCCAACCCGAAACGCGCCTCCGGCACGGCGCTCCAGGTGCTGCTGTATGGCGTCCAGGAGACGCAACAGCACAGGTTTCCGCAGTCCGGCGCAGTCCAGGGCTTCGATGGCTCCATCCGTCGTGGCGCACTGCATCAGGGCGCGGCAGGTATCCGCATCTGCGCCGCAGAGCGCCGCGTGCGCGCAAAAAAGTTCCAGGCGGCAATCCGCGTATTTGGAATGCGTGTTCATCACGCCTCCCGCCAGCTTGACCAATTTTCCGATGTGTCCCACCAGCAGGACGCTGACAAAACGCTCCACTGCCGCAATGTCCAAGGCGTCGCCGATAAAATTGCTGCATTTGATCCAGGGAACCGCCTGTAAATCCGTCCGGCTTTGCAGGAAATCCAGACCATAATTCCCCGGCGTTAAAATGATGTGCTCTGCACCCGAAGCGGCGGCCTGCCGCTGGGCGGCGGCAATGGTGTCCACAATGGCCTGCTCGCTCATTGGCTCCACAATGCCGGAGGTCCCCAGAATCGAAAGGCCGCCCTCGATTCCAAGGCCAGGGTTGAAGGTCTTACGGGCCAACGCCTCCCCGCCGGGGGCGGAAATCACAACCTTCAAGCCGCCCGCGTATCCCGCCGCCGCGCACTCCGTATTTACGGCCTCCGCAATCATCCGCCGCGGAACACGGTTAATGGCCGCCGCGCCTACCGGCTGATCCAGGCCGGGCCTGGTCACGCGGCCCACGCCCTCGCCGCCGTCAATGACGACTTCTGTTCCGTCCGTGCGGGAAACCGCTGCGTAAATCCGCAGTCCCGCCGTGACGTCGGCATCATCCCCCGCGTCTTTCTCCACCGCCGCACGGGCCGTCCGACCGCTGCGGGATACATCCAGCAGCGGCGCTTCTACGCGAAGTCCTTTTGGGGTCAAAAGCGCCATTCGGTTTGGGACCTTTCCCGTCAACAGAAGCCGCGCCGCTCCCGCCGCCGCCAAAGCGGCACACGTCCCGGTGGTATAGCCGCACCGCAGCTGCTTTTGTCCGCTGCGGATGTAATGCGCAAAGGCCATGGTTATTCCTCGTCAGTCTTTCGCCGTACCAGCTCGAGAATTTCCGGATACCGCCGGATAATGGCATCATAGCTCTCCCGCCGGTGCGGAAACAGGCAGGCGCTGCAATCCTTAATTCCGCCCGGCGTATAGACGAAATTTCCTCCGCATTTTTCCCCCAGAGCGTACAGCGGGCAATAGCAGAACAGACAGTTATATTCTTCCTCCGGGATTCCCGGGTGGCAGGGAAACATCTCACATTCCCGGTTGCAGAAATAAGCGTAATGACGACCTTCCTCGTGCAAAGCAATCAACTCCTCTGTCAAGTCAAGCAGCCTGCTTCGTACAGGCTCTTTTTTAGTATACCATATATTGTACAATTTGCAAAGCCTATCCGGAGAGAATTGGAATGCGGTGGGACAAAAATTGCGGCGTGCTGGGAACTTGCCAACACGCCGCCGGTTTACAGTTTTTCAATTTGCGCTTCGGATTGCAGGTCCTCCGGCGTCAGCATGGATGCCGTGTCCAGCAAAGCCGCGCGAAAGCTGCCGGAACCTTTGGTGTTTGTCTCCGCACGGCGGGCGCAGGTCTTCCAGAATACGGACGCCAAAAGAGCGGCTGTTTCCGGGTCCGGCTCCACCGCGGCAAAGACGCCGCAGAGGATCGAGAGCATACAGCCTGTGCCCGTCACCTGGGTCATCCACGCGCTTCCCCCGCGGACGCACCATACGCCGCCGGGTCCGCACACAAGGTCTTCCGTCCCGGAGAGCAGAACGGTTGTCTGGCATTGCCTGGAAAGACGTACGGCAGTGTCCAGACGCTGTGCAAGACTGGCCTCAGGGCTGTCGACGCCCCGCGCAACGCTTTCAAGTCCTGCCAGGGCCTGCGCCTCACCCAGATTCACCCGCAGAATGGCCGGCGTAAACGCCTCCAGCATTTCCAGCACGCAGGACCGCCTCCAGACACTCGCGCCCACGCCCACCGGGTCCAGCGTCACCGGACGGCCAAGACGTTCCGCCTCCTGGCCACAGATACGGCAGGCACGAAATGTTTCCGCATTTGGTGTGCCGGTATTCAGGACGGTTGCCGCACTGGCAGCCGTGATTTCCAGCATTTCCGGCGGCGCGTCCGCCATCACCGGACTGGCTCCCGCAGCAAGTGTCAGGTTTGCGCAGTCGTTCGCCGCAACCATGTTGGAAATGCAATGAATGAGCGGTCTTTTTTCCCGCACCTTGTCCAGGCGGTTCCATGCAAGACGCATTTTCATCAGCCTCCCAAAGCGGCCTGCATGGATTTCAATGCGCCGCTGCGCCGGAGGGCAAAGGTCAAGGCTCCCGCAAGAACGGACCCGGCCACCGTAGAGATCAGGAACGGAATGATGTAAGCGTAATAAGCCACCTGTCCCGCATCGGCGCCCAGAAAGGCAATGGCAGCGGGGTAAGCCGCAAGGCCGCCCAGGAGACTGGTCCCCAGCACTTCCGCAGCAAGGACAGCGGAAAGGCTTTTGCTTTTCCAATAGACGAGTCCGCAGAGCAGCGCGCCGCACATACTTCCAGGAAAGGCCAGCAGGCTCCCGACGCCCAGCAAGTTCCGCAGAAGGCTGGCGGTAAAGGCCACCGCGACGCCGTACCAAGGCCCGAGGAAAACGGCGCACAGAACGTTCACCATATGCTGTACGGGCGCGCACTTGCTTCCAAAAACAGGAAATGATACGAACACGCTTCCCACAACTGCGACGGCACACAAGACGCCGGCGAGGGCTAATTTTTTGATGGATTTGTTTTGCATAATACGGCTCCTTTGTCTGTAAAGAGTGGCAGGGAGAAAAAACAGCGTGTTTCTCCCCGGCGGGGAAAAGCGGTCGAGGCTTTCTGGCCTCCTCTCACGCCGGAACACGGCTTCCCATCGCTGTTTTTACGGCCCGGATGCAGGGCGCTCCCCCTCCGTCCGCTCCCGGCATAGCCGGGGCGCCGTGAAATCGACTCCCATACCTCCTTCCCATACAAAAATGAGCATAAAAAACAGGCGGTAAGCATTTCCGCGAAATGCCGCCGCCCTCAGAGGTCTTTTGCAGACTTCCCTACGGCGGCATGATCCGCATCAGGTTCGAGGGTCGAAGCAAGTGCTTCCTCTCAGCCTTTCGGCTCCCCTGTCTTTGCGGGTTATTATGCCACAGGGAATTGGTTTTGTCAAGCAGGGGCGGAACTGGGGAGTGTCCAAACAAGCAGTTAAAAGAAATCAAAGAGAGAAAAAGGGACAGAGAGACCTGGGTGTTTGGAACGATACAGTTCCTTATGAATTCCAAAGCGGTTGTAGGCCTGAACAAAAAAGCCAAAACGGCCTGGAGATTCTCCAGCTTTCTTGGAAAACACCGGCTTCTCCTTGCCAGTGTCGGGATATAATGGCGCAAATCAGCGTTGACACTTTCTGCGGTGAAAGTGTCATTTTTGTTGTGCACATTGTAGATGTGCTTCCCAAGAAAAACGACATCCAAGTACTCACAATAGCCGTCCGTGCAATAATATTCTGCCTCCGGAGCCGCGTCTACCATCCTCTGGATTGTTTTGGACGTTTTATCCCGGCTTGCCGCGTGGCCTGCGATCTGCCGGGGCTTCCGGCTTACCATTGTCATAACGTAAACATTTTCCCGTGTTTCTGTCCGTGGTTTATATTCCAAGTACCAGTACAGCTCATCCAGCTCCACAATGTTCGCTCCCTGGGTGGATTCTTCCTCAGCGTTCCTCTGATTGACCTTTTTTTATCCAATTGACCACATTTGATTTGTTCATCCCAAGGATTTTCCCTACACCTCGCCCACTGACTCCGCCATAGTACATTTTGATTGCCAGTTCTCTGGTTTCTTCCGGGTATGCGTACCGTTTCGGCTCGATCGTGTAATATTTGCCGCACTCCTTACACTTGCAGCGTTGACTTCCTGATCCGTTATACCCTGCCTTTACCTGGTTTTCTGCTTTTCCTCATCTTGGGCACTTTTTCCATCCCTCTATCGTCTGCTTTCTCATATCTCCTATTTTCCCATTATATCTTTATTTTGGCCACTCCCCGGAACTGTGTGTTTGCTTGTTCTGGTGTCAATCCGGCAAAATAAAGGTAGACGGCGGCAGGGGGATGTGATATAATAAGTAATGAAACAGCAAAGGGTGTGCTGTTGAAAAGAGGCGGGTATGGCGGAATTGGCAGACGCGCAGGATTTAGGTTCCTGTGAAGCAATTCGTGTGGGTTCGACCCCCACTACCCGTACCAGCTCAGAAACTCCCAACACCGTTCCGTTTCCGCCCCTGGCGAAAACTGCACTCTGTTGGGAATTTCTTCGCATTTCGGCCTCGACTCGCTTCGCTGGACTCGAGGCCGAGCAGGGGAACGCGGGGACGGGGGACGCGTGTCCCTTGAAGAAGTCTACGCACAACAAAAAGCGACACTGACTGGAATCCGCAAGCATTTTGCCTGCGGATTCTGCATTTTTGAGGCGGTTCCGGCAAAGCAAAAAGGTACGAAAACGTAATTTTCTTTTTATGCAAAAAGCACCTGGATTTTACGGTTTCAAAACGATAAAATAGAACATAAAATCGAAGCCGTTTGCCATAAGACGGCTTTTCCCTACTTTTCAGAACCAGAAAATCAATAAGCGGAATGCAATATGAGCAGCAAAGAAGATTTTTACATTACGGACGGCGTTTTGACCAAATACGTCGGCCCCGGCGGGGAGGTTGTTATCCCGGAGGGCGTCACAAAAATCGGCAGTCACGCGTTCTATGGCTGCACGGGCCTGCAAAGCGTGACGGTCCCCGCGGGCGTCACGAAACTGGATTGCCGGACGTTCTTTGGCTGCAAGGGGCTGAAAAGCGTGACCATTTTGGGGCCTGTCGGAAAAATCGACCAGTCGGTGTTTGAAGATTGCCGGCCCCTCATTACCGCGCCCTGTACGCCGATTGCTGATTTTGTAACGGGAAACAAGCCCGGCGCGGTCCTGGGTTACGCAAAGTGGTACATGGCAAAGGGAGAAATTGACAAAGAAGTTCTTGCCGCGAATCTCAAGTACATCAAGGGCCAGAAAAAGCGGCTCTACCCCCTCGCTCTCGAACACGAGGACCTTCTGCAATTGATGTTTGCGGAAAAAATTATCCCTAAGAAAGACATTGACCTGATTATGGATGAAGCCGACAAACAGCGCAACTACGCCGCCAAAGCCGCCATCATGCAATACAACCACGAGAATTTCCAGTAAGACGCTGCGGACAGAAATGCAATCCATAATCCGACGTTTTCCGATACAAAAAAGGGATTCATGCAACTGAATGAATCCCTTTCCGTGTCAATCAACTGTCATTCTCCCTTTTATTTCGCACTCTTTCTCCCTCCCATTTTGATACACCTACGGCTTTCAGCAGTATGTAAACGAGAGAAAAATTAGAAAAACGGCTTCCGGCTTCTTTTGGATTGCAGCCTGTAAAAAGAAAGAAAAAAGACAGATACAGCGGCGGCTTTCAGCCGCCGCTTAGGACTTTTCATCCGTATGCGGGCTGAATGAGAGCCGTGGACGGGGTGGCTGAAAGCCGCATGAAAGCCGCATGAAAGCCGTATGGAACAAAAAGAAAAGGCCCGGGGCAACCAGTCGTTACCTCGGACCTTTTCGGTCATTTTCGTTGGGATACTCTGTCGGTTTTGCGGGGGAGGGGGAGAAAGTATCTCAAGGCAACGTCTTATTGAGGCTCGATTCTACCATGTGAAGACCTGCATTGCAAGTACTTTTCAGAGGATTTACGCTTTGTTCACAAAATTATATGACAATAAGAAATACCTGGAAGTTCTAGCCATGGCTCTCATTTTCATTTGAAAAGACGTTGTCCGTCTCCGCCCGACAGTCGAATACAGCATCCAGATATACAACGCTGTTTGAAACAGAAAACACTGCCTTATACCATCTCGCAAAGAAAGCGCCTCTATAAACACCTTTTGGAAGATTTGGGTCTTCATACGGCGGAAATTGAAACGGGTTCTCTGACAGCCTTTTCAGAACATCGGCAAATTCTTCCCGGAACCGTTTTGCCGCAGGAATGCTTACTCTTGCGATAAATTCAGTGTGCTGCAACAGCATTGTATGGATACAGTGCGCGGCAACCACCTTGTATTTAGACACCTTGCTCTGCCTCCTCAATGACCCGGTCCATGTCTGCCAAGAGTTGGTTTGCTGGAATCCCCTCAATACCCTGCTCACGTTCCGCTCTGGCCCGCAGCAAATCAGCATAAAGAGACTGCTCAGAACTCAAAGAAAGGGAAAGGGGAACCGCCCGGTCCCGGACAATTTGCCTCAAAAACATATTGATAGCGCCAGTCATATTCATGCCAAGCTGAGACAGAACCTGCTCGGCCTGCGCCTTCAGCTCGGAGTCTGTACGGATACTCATATTGATGCTGCTCATTATTATCACACTCCTTGGAAGCATTTTACCATTCAGCTCGTGCAATGTCAATGCAAATGCACTATTTTACAGCTGATGATGGAAAGCATAAACGCGCTTTCCATTCAGTCGCGAGGATATGATTTACATATTAGCTGCATATTAAAAGAATATTATGACCGGGGTTTGATATAAATTGCTTATTATTGTGATATTAACCGCATATTAGGCACGGTTTTGGGATGAAGTGAGCCTGTCTGCTATGCCTGTAAGTCGATGGTAACAATCCACGCACCCTGGCTCCCCCTTATGAACTTTCTTCCCGCAGAATCCATAATAGGAAGCGCGGATTCAAACTGTATTTACCGTAAGATTAGGGTGTGATTCAGTCTGAATCAGGCTATTCTCCATATTCCGCATCTAACACTCTCAGCATTTCCTCACTCATAGCTGTGATGACTCGGAGTTGTTTGGGTGTGGCCTTTTTCACAACGGCCTCCAAGGAATCCAGATAATGGCTTCGCTCTTGGGATAGGGAGTCATATACCAAGGAGTCAACCGTAACGCCCAGCACCTCAGCAATATCAACTACCGCTTTTAAGCTGGGTTTGGTGATTCTCCGTTCCACATTGCTAATATGAGAGGGCTCTACTCCTATTTTTTCGGCTACCTGCTGTTGGGTAAGCCTTTTCTTCTTTCTGGCGTCACGGATTCGTTTGCCAAGAGCATCATAGCGCAGCTCCAAATTCATCACATCCTATAACCCATAGTCTAACGGTCACAAGCCCCGTAAGTACACGTTGTATATGCTATTTTGTAAGTTATAGGATTCGTTTTGAAAATTTGTCAAATAAAATGGAACATTACTTGCAAAATACATTGTATAAGAATATAATATACACCAAATTTATGACGATAAAGGAGTTGCTTTTGATATGAATAGATATATTTCATCGCTTATGGCACTTTGCCTGGCGTTTGCCCTTGTACTGCCTGTGGAAGCCAAGGAAGCTGAAAGCTTCCGTGATGTCCCCACCAACTACTGGGCCTATTCCCAGATTAACGAGATGGTCAACCAGGGCATCGTCGGCGGCTATAAGGACGGGACCTTCAAGCCCGAAGCACCGGTTTCCTATGGCGCCTTCTCCCTCATGCTGGCTAGAGTTTTCTACCCGAACGAATTAGCTGACGGCAGTATTGCTGTGGGTGATGCCATCATGGAACAGCATGGCATTTCTAAGGATTCTGAGCGACAGAGAACCGCCACGGTTGGTCAAGCTATGTCTCGCGAGGATATGTCGTTGTATATGTACAATATCCTGCAGGACCTGGGAATTCCTGTCCCCAATAGCAATGAATATAACCAGTCTAAAGCCAACATTATTGATTTCTTTGACATCAGTCCCTTTAACCGGCAGGCCGTGCTCGTGTGCTATACACTTGGCCTGCTGGGCGGCCGGAGCGACGGAACCTTTGGGCCCAAAGCAAACATGACCCGGGCCCAGGCTGCGGTGGTGCTCAGCCGGCTGCAAAAGTACATCAGCGAGAATGGCGGGACTGCTACCCCCTCTACTCCTTCTACGCCCAGCACGCCCACTACCCCGACGACTCCCACTACTCCTGCTCCGGAAGTAACCGAACTTCCCGCGTTCAAGCTGCAGGATGGTGAGAATGTTGAGCAGATGATGAGTCGTATCAATGCCGCCACCCCTGCCTATCGCGCCGGTTATCTCTCTAATGGTAAGCCTATTACAGAGGAAAACATCAAGGAGATGCTGGAGCAGATGAAGGAGGATATGCCAGAAGGAACGAGGTGGGATGAGGATGGTATTTTCCACTATTCCTCTCCTAAATTTGGTGGAGGTGGCGGATGTAATGCCTTTGAGTATGCATGCTCTGACTACATCTTTGGTGAGGACGCTCCTATGACAAAGCATCAGAACTTTGACCAGCTGAAGGTTGGTGATGTGGTATATGTGAAAAACAGTGAGAATGGATATAGCCACGTAATCGTTATCACGTCTATGACGAATCCTCGGGGGGCTGGGTGCTACTCTTATTGTAGTGGAAATTCAAGTGGACAAGTTTCATGGGAAGGATGGGGAAGGTTTGCAACACTTAATGAGCCGGTAATTGCTAACTCTGGCTCCTATGTTTATTCTCGATACTAAAAAAAATCAGCCCCAGGGAATTAGCCGGGTGGTCGTAAAACAGTATTACAACAAAATCTGAAAACCTCATGTTTTCAAGGAGCGGCGTGACTTCGGTCACGCCGTTTCCCTTTTCATCAGTTCATTCAGAGGGATAAAGCCCATGCCGTCATACTTGATGTGGATGCTCTGGCGGCGCTTGCCGCTGGACTTGTCCGGGGCCTCTACATAGATGGCCTGCACAAGTTCCCGCAAGGCATAGGGGTCAAGGGTTTCAATGTCCACATACTTGTGCGCTTTCTGGATGAACTTTTCAATGTTGTCGTTCTGGCGTTCCTGTACCTCAATCTCCTGCCGCAGGCGGATGACCTCGGCCTCCAACTGCTTTTGCTCCGTCTCGTAGTTCTGGCTCAGCATATCGAACCGCTCATCGCTCAGCCGCCCGCTGGCGTTGTCCTCGTAAATCTTGACGAAGAGCCGCTTCAACTCGGCAATACGCTTCTCATCCCGACTGAACTGCTTACGGATGGTCTGCAACTTCTCCGCACTCTCCAGCTTCATCTGCTGTTCCATGACTTCCCGGAAGTGGGCCTCGTACCGCAGGATATAGCCCATCACCAGCTGCATGTGCTTCAGCACCAGTTGCTCCAGGACCTTGACCCGGATGAAGTGACCGCCGCATTTCTCCCTGTGCTTCTTGTGCAGAGAGCAGTCAAAGAAGTCTTGAGCGAAGTCGCCATTGTTGGAAGAACCGTACTGCATCTTGGAGCCACAGTCGGCGCAGTAGACCAGCCCGGAGAAGATACTGCTCCTGCCGGTGCGGGTCATGCGGTGGCGCTGCTGGCGGATCACCTGGACTTTCTCAAACACATCGTCCTCGATAATGCGCTCGTGAGTGTCGGGGAAGATGGCCTGCTTCTCGACCGGGTTCTCCCGCTGCTTCTTGTCCCAGATGGAGTTGGTGTAAGTCTTGAAGTTGACCGTGCAACCTGTGTATTCCCGCCGTTCCAGAATGTTGACAACGGAACTGTCACACCAACTGTAGGGATTTTCCGGGTCAGAGTGGGGCGTATTGCGGCCTTGCAGTTTCTTGTAGGCGGTGGGTGTCAGCACCTTGTCTGCTTTGAGCTGATTGGCGATTTGCTGGGGTCCCCGGCCCTCCATGCACATCTGAAAAATTCGCCTCACCACCTGAGCGGCCTCCGGGTCGATCAGCCAGTGCCTTGGATTGTCCGGGTCCTTCACATAACCGTAGGGAACATTAACCGTCAGCGGTACACCGCGCTCACCCTTCGCTTTCTGAACCGCCCGAATTTTCCGGCTTGTATCTCGTGCAAAAAATTCGTTGAACCAGTTCTTTATGCCTGCAAAATCGTTGTTGACGCTGTTGGGGTCTGCGCTGTCAAACCCGTCATTGATGGCGATGAACCGGACGCCATTCTGCGGGAAGATGAAGTTGGTGTAAAGCCCGGTCAGGGCGGAGTTGCGGCCCAGCCTTGAGAGGTCTTTCGTAAGGCAGACCGCCACGTTTCCCGCTTCGATTTCAGCCAGCATCGCTTGGAAGCCGGGGCGGTCGTATGTGACGCCGCTCACCCCATCGTCCACGAAGAAAACCGGATTGGGGAAGTGGTGGTCTTTCACATAGCTGAGCAAGATAGCCTTTTGATTCTCAATCGACAAGGACTCCCCAGCTCTCTCATCCTCCTGGGACAAACGGCAGTAACAGGCCGTGATTTTGTTCGTTGCTCCCGACATTTCTGTCTCCTCCTTTTTCGGAGCAACTGTCAGTACAGGATTGGTTGCCTCCATATTAACATAACTTTCTGCGTTTGTCACCGGCCCGCCTCCATGTTTTCTGTGAATTTCCTTGCGGCGATGCGCTCCAGCCGCCGGACGAAGTTTTCCGTCCCCTCGTAGCTACCCGTGACCGTGTAGACGGTGCCGCCGATTTCCTCCGTAACGGTCAGCTCCGGTATCCAATAGGCGGACAGGTTCCGGACATGGATGCGCCCGGTCTCGTCAAAACAAAATCGGATTTCTTTCTCCATTCATATCACGCTCCATTTCAAAGTTCGGTTTGATGTTTTCTGGTCTGCTGCTGACGCTGCTGGTCATGGATGGCGGTATCCACTTTGTATTGAATATCCCGCAGTTTCTTCAAATCAGCATAGACGGGTTTCAGCTCAGCAGTCTCGGCGGCGTACTGCTCCATAAGCCGCTCCAATTCCGCCTGCCATTGCTTCGGGGTCAACTTTTTGCCGGGAAGTCCGGCGTTGTCCAGCTTGCGCTTCACGACGTAGAACTGCCTGATCTCGCTGTCATGTTCCGCCTGATATTTCTCCCGTTTCTTTCCAAAACCGCCCTTAGCGGGGATGGCGTCAACGATGGGCTTCAAGCGGGTGTAGTCCTCTGCAAGACGGATCAGGTCTTTCAATTTCTTCATCTGTGCCGACTTCGCCTTGATGGAATCGTTCAAATCAAACACCTGGTTACTCATAGCGGAAACAAATTCGTGTAGCTGGTCGATAGAGAAGATGCCCTTGGATTCCAGAAAAGAGAAGTCCTCCGTGTACCGCTTCAGGTTGCCTACCTTGGCTTTCTGGGAGTACGCCCCGGCGTTGCGGGCAGAGTAATACTGCGCCAGAGCCTGAGCCAAATCCGGAGTCTGCGCCGCGCTCAATTTCTCTTTGATCTCCGCCAGCCACTCCAGCAGACCGGCGATTTTTGTTTTGACGCTGCGGAGCATATCATTGGTGGCTTTGATCCAGCGGTTGAGGTCGCCCTTGTCGGTGCGGATGCTCCTGACCTCCATTTGCCGGACAGCGGGGCCTTCGTGGACGGTGGGCAACTGCTCTACGCCTTGACGCTCGTAGCTGCGATGATCGACACAGCACAAAAGGCCCTTTTCCTCAAAGCGGGCATTACACAAATCTGCCCATGCCCTGCGCCATTCCTCCAGCGTCTTCGGCCTGCCCCAGTCTGTGGTGGGGACTGCGTTGAACACATAGTTTCCTGCTTCGTCCCGAACACGGTTGCCGTTCTCGTCCAGCACATAGACCCGGTGCTGCTTGGCGTCCCACTCCCCGTTCTCTTTCAAAGGCCGGATGGGACACATGACATGAAAATGCGGATTGGGGATGCCGCCGTCCTCTTTGCCGGGCAAGTGGACAGCAAAATCGCAGATCATACCACGGCTGACAAACTGCTCCAACAAAAATTGCCTTGCAAGGGCGATGTTTTCCTCCAAGGAAAACTCGTTCTGCAAGGCAATGTCAAAACTGTATGCAAGCTGGGCTTTCGGATGTGGCTCCGCTTTCTCCACGGCATTCCACAGCGTCTGGCGGTCTGCGTATGACCGTGGGACGTGGGCGGGCAGCAGAATTTCGGAGTGGGCGATGCCGCCCTTGCGGGTGTAGTCACTGGCCTCGCCGTAGTAGTCGCTGAACAGCTTCTCCCCGGCACGGTAGGCGGCAGAGGCGATGGCGGACTGCGCCGCACTCCGCTTGATCTGCGTTGCGTGGAAATGAAACAGGGCGATGGTCAGTCACCTCCTGACCGCTCGGCGATATTGTGAGCGTTGACGGCCTCCATCACCATGCCCTTAACCTCCGGCATGGAGAAGATGCGCTCAGCGAGAGAGTAGAACTCAACCTCACCCAGCACCCTTACCAGTGGCGACACGCTCTCGACTGCCGCCCCACGAGTAATAAGCCTGTGCGCTCTGGCAGTGCGCTCCCGCTTTTTGTAATACTGCTCCCGGTTGCACAGACGCTGGTACTTGTGCTGCTCCCGCATAAGCTGTTGTTCAGCTTCGACTTTCTCGGCTTCAAGCCTTTTGAGTTCCGGACTCGGTTGATACATTCAGATGGCCTCCTTCAAATTTTGATTAAGATAAGAAAACCGCCTGTCAGCATTGACAAGCGGTTTTGAGAAACTATGAAACTGGGGATAGCCGCGAAGCGGCGCAAGGGGCGGACAGCCCCTTGTTTGGAACGCAGTGACGGAAAACGGCCCGGACTTTCAGAAGTCCGGGCCGTTCAGCCTCGCAGAGCGCACATACGGGGGACACCCCGTATAGAAGTGCGCCATTCCCAGGAATGGATTTTTGAATAGTCAGGACAAACCGCCGAAATGTTGATCTACCAGTTCGCCCAATGTTCCGGCCTTCGCCGCTTCCGCCGCGTCAGCCTGAACAAAATTGTGGGTGCTGTCCTTCAACTCCTCATCAAATCCCAGCATGTAGTTTGTGGCAATCAGATAGATGATGCGGGTCGGGGCCATGCCGTAGACCTGCTTTTGCAGGATGTGGCGGGCGCGCTCTTTCTCATCGGGGAACGCCGCTTTCAGCCCCTCACTCCGGTAGAGCCGCTTGACGATCTCCGTGATGTAGAGGCCGGATTTCATATACAAATCGGCAAAGGTTTTATCCGGATCATCAAAGCAGCCCGGATTATTTTCCTCCAGCTGATCCACCATCATGGACACTACCCAGCGGGGCGTGAAAATCTGATTGGTCTTTTGCGGCGGGATGTAGTCAAAAATGTCCTCGTCCTGGCTTTCGTCAAAATAATCGGCCAACTGCTGTTTCTTCTTCCAAAATTCTTCCACAGAGTCGTTGAACACCACTTCATCAAAGAGATGCCCTGCAAAGTGTCGGCTTTCCCCGGTTTCCGGGTCAGCGTATTCGCCGCCGTCCCGCAGAAAGCGGAAATCAGCCATCGTAATGCCGGTCACTTCCAAAAACACATCTTCCTCGGTGTAGGCATCAAAATTTGCCAATGTCAGATTGCCATCGCCATAGGCCATGATGAAACTGGGGATGGTGCGGGAAAACCCCCGCAGGTGGGCGCGGACTTCCTCTTCCACAGACAGTTTCTCCTGCTCCGCCTTGTTCCGCTCCGCCTGCTCCACGATCTCCTTCGGCTTTTCCACAACAGTCTGCTGGACCGTCTCCTGCACCGTTTCCACGAAAGATTTCAGTGCGCTGTCCATCGCCGCGGTGTATTCCGTTTGAGCCTGTTCCGCCTCCTGAACAGTAGCGGCGGTCTGCTGTTTCCGTTCCAGTTCCGCCTGGGCGATGCGGGCCTGCTGTTCATAATCGCCCTGTATCTTCTGGAAGGTTCGGTCGATTTCCTGGTCTACCTGCTTCTCCAGACGGTTCTGCGCAGCCTTTCTCATCCCGTAGCCCTCAACGGTGGGGGCTACCACATTTTCCTTGATGTGCGCCTTGACCGTTTCCGTCAGCGTCCTGATACGCTGATCCACTGTGTCAATGGAACCGCTCTCCGCCACGGCCTCCACCTGAGATTGGATATCCGGTGTAACGTCATAAATCTTAGGGCCAAACAAATCCTGCGTCCTGCCAATGATCGTTTCGTTTGGAATTTCCACCTCGCCGTTTTCGTCCACTGTCACCGTTTCCATGCCGTCCAGCCGCTTCGGGTCTGTCTTTTTGCCCTCCTCATGGGCGGGGGTCAGCTTCTCAACGATTTCCCGGACAACAGCGGGCGCGCCGAAAATATTGCTGATATTCTGGAACAGAAAGTTGGACATAAAGCCCCGCCGCACAACTTCCTGACTTTTCAGCCGCCGGGGGATGAACAGGACGGAAGCGGCATCCAGTTCCACCATCTGGCCCTCGCTGTCCTCGCCCAGAACCGGAAAGAAATTCAGCAGCCGTCGGATATTCTCTTTCCGGCCATCGGACGTGCCGCGCCCGCCCACGGTGTCGGCGGACAGGTTGTTGGCGAACTCGTCAAAAATAATCAGCGTCCGGGCGGGGTCAAAGTCAAAGACGTAGGCCGTCTCCTTGCGGAATCGCTGTCCATCACGGGTCATGATGCAGGGGTTCTGCGCCCGGAAAGCCGCCTGCATATAAGAGGACGGGCTTTTCATGTTGCACAGCATAAGAACGCCGCTCCACTCCGGAATGGTGACACCCACAGTAAGCTGGCCCACGGTCAGGGTGATGGTCTTGTCGTAATTGGCAATAGCTGCCTTCACCTGATCAAATGCCTTTGCCGCCTGGGTGTCATCGTCCTCACTGCGGCCGTCCCCCGCCGCCACGACCACCTTGTAATCCCGGAAAACCTCGTTCTCCCGCAGCAGCTTTTCCAACGCCTTGGCGCTGGCCACCCGGTTTAGATACCACATGGTGTGGGACAGCTCCTGCCGCAATTCCGGGGTGGAGAACGGATATTTTTCCTGGGTGGTCAGGGCATGGAGAAACTTTTTGATCTCGTCTTCATGGACAAATTTCCCGCTTTCATTGGTGGAAAAAAACTCGTTGAGGTCAAAGGTGTAGTCCACCACCCCGTCCTCGCCGGACAGGTCCAGACCCTTTTCGATCTTCTCCCGGATCATGCCGGACAGCTGATAGGTGAACATGGCAAGCCGGGGCAGCGTCTCGTAAGGGTTGCCATCCTCGCCGCTCCATCCGGCCTTGGCCTCCTGTTCGTCAGCGTAGGACCAGTTAAAGATCTGCTCCCTGGAAAACTGCTCGCTGGCAAGCTGCTTGAAGGGCGTGCCGGATAAATACAGCGTGTGCTTCCGCTTGATATTGCGAAAGGCCCGCTCGGTCTTCATGGTGTCCACGCCCTCCTGGGCCTCGTCCACGATCAGCAGGTCAAATTCCAATTCGCTCATCCAGCGCAGCTTGTCGTACTGCCCGCCAAAGTAGACGGAACCCTTCAAGCCTTGCAGGGACTCGAATGCAATCATGCTCTTGGGAAATTCGTCCTCCCTGTGCCGCATGGCCGAAAGGAAATCCTCCCGCGAGAGCACGCCGGGCTTGTCCTTCAATGCGTCTGTGTCGGAGACAAAGGAAAACTCGCCCCGCCAGCCGATGAATTTGAAGAAATCATCCGCCCAGGAGTTGGCGATGCTGGGCCGGTTGGTGACGATCAGCACCTTGGTAAAGCCCATCTGCCGGATCAGGTCATAGGAAGTCAGCGTCTTGCCGAACCGGGGCTTTGCGTTCCAGAGAAATTCCTCTCCGCCGCTTTCAAAGTACGCCTTTGTCATAGCGACCGCTTCCCGCTGTTCCTTCCGGAGTTCATAGGTCAGCCGATCTTCACTGACTGCCGTCAACTCCCGCCGGGAAAAGGTGTCGAAATGCTGGTGGGACGTTGGCCCGTCCACATGGAACCACTCTGTGCCGGGGGTGCGCTCCACACCCGCCTGGGACTCCAGAAAGGCGTGGAAATCGTGGTCGGTGAAATACTCCCCGGAGCCGTCCTTGAACATGGCGTTGTCCTGCCAAGCCAGCACATACTGGATGCCGGCGGTGTGGGTCTGCTGCTTGATGCGTTGGGCGACTGTCTGCTTTTCGGTGTAGCCGATTTTCGTCCAGCCCTCGTGGTAGAAAACGCCGGGGGTGTTGTAGGCGTAGATCATGGGGACGACACGGGAGAAAGATTGGATTTTTGCCGATTCCATCATGCCATCTCCTTTGCTCGTTTTCCAGATTTCCTTAAATTATTAACAGTAGACTCAACGTGCTGGATTTCTTTTTTTGTAAGGTCGAGCAAATTGTATAGTTGCTCGTCCAAATTTTCACTAAAATCAATCATTTGATTGCTGCCTGAATAATCCGTTAAGTCAGGTACACGTTTCCCCAATGATGTCAATGCCTCATCTGTCATAAGAAACAGAAATCTGACAATGTATGTTTGAACATACTTGAAAAAATTTTGGGCCTCTTCGTAGGTCTTAAACGATGCCAATGCAACACGCGCACGACCAAAGGCGGAATGATTGTCGATTATTTCCAATTGATTATCTCTCTTTTGACCACCTGCATTTGCACTGGAAACAACTACCTGCCATTCATCAATGAACTGTGTATTGCTGGTTATAATATTTCTGTTTGCGACAAACCATTTGGCACGTCCGGCTTTTCCCGCTTTGTCATTGGTAAACAATTTGATTTCGGTAGAATAATCAGGAATTTCTACATCCTCTAATGGTTTGACTACACCAGGATTATCTTGCACAAAGCTACTTTCAATGCCAAACAAGGAACGAGGTAAAATTCTATCATGGAGATATGTCAGATGAAATCTCTGCACAAATAGGTCCGCTTTTTGGGTCACGACCAAATCGTTCGGATTTAGTGGTATCAATTCCACGCCGGGACATTTCATGGTAACACATACAGTTTCTTCGCCCTTGCGATAAATATATTCAAATTCTTTTTCACTTTTCTTCATATCTTTGATTACAATTCCGATTCCGTCGGCAATCGCAACCCCTGTAAAAACATCGTTTGAATTGGGATAAAAGATAACCTTTTTCAATCTTGGGTCATTTATCTGCTGTAGTCCAAACTCTTCCATCCCTTTGCCTGATCTATGTATCCAACGCCCGGCCGGATAAATTAAGACCGTTGCCTGCGCTGCCACTTTATCGGCCCCAAGTTGGTAATAGTGGAATATGTTTTTTCTGGGAGCTTGTCCGTTCGTCTTGGACACTTCTTGGACAGTTTCCTCTTGATATGGCGGATTTCCAATCACAAAATCAAACTTCATCGCACGTTTCCCCCTTACTGGCAAGGCCAAATATTCCACGCTCCCGCCGCCTGTCCAGTTGCGGACAAGGCAACGGGGCTGTTTGTTTTCTGGATCAACTTCGGACGCTCCGCCTAAAAATTCAAATAAGTTGAATTGCTGAAATTCTTCTTCCGCTGTCCCATAGGGGATCGTCCCCCGCAGGCCATCCATCTGCCAGATGTTCCAGACGATCACGGTGGTCAACCGCTCATATTCGGAAACGGTCGGCTTTCGTTTCCATCGCTCCCAAAGGTATTCCTCAAAGGTCATCAGCAGATTGACGCGGGAGATCAGCAGGTTGTCCCCCTGAAACTCATACCCATAAGTTGCCCAAAACGCCCGGAACGCCCATTTCAGCCACTCTTCTTCGGTTTGGGTGTTCTCGTTCACCGCCCGCAGTTTCCGATCCAGCAGCCCAACGCGGTCGGGAATGGGGATATATTCGCCCGTCTCCACATCGTAGCGGCTGACCAGAAACGGGGCCTCCCCGCAGGTGATCTCCAGCACCCGGCTGTCCACATACTTCTGCCAATTCGCCTTTTTGCTCCGCATTTCATCGGCATAGCCACACATTTTCCGGCAGACCCAAAGGGGCGTAAAAACTTCGCCATGCTGCCGCGTCCGGCTGAATTGCTGCTCCATCTCTTTCCGGGCGCGGGTCTTGATGATGCCGGAGTTGGGGCCGGTAATCAACTCCGGCGTGATCTCCTCGTTCCGCTCGTACCGCAGACCGAGAGCGGAATAGGCATCCGCAGCCCACATGATACGGCGTTTGGTGGTCTTGTCCGCCAGCAGCTTGTCCAGAAGGCCCATCGCCTGGATTTTCAGTATGTCGTCCTGGATGTTAATGACCAAGGCGTGCCTC
>CANDBG010000027.1 GCA_947382875.1 uncultured Oscillibacter sp.
AAACCAGAAAACGAAATCGACTTGCCTCTGCGTCTAACTCCGCTGCCGCTGCTGCAGTGCGCGAAATGGTACGATGCGGTTAGCGGTTGAAATCGCTTGGAGGAAACCAAACCAGAAAACGAAATCGACTTGCCTCTGCGTCTAACTCCGCTGCCGCTGCTGCGGTGCGCGAAAGGGATCGCCTTCGGCGTCCGCAGTCGTCAGCCTTTTCAACTACCGCAGAGCGGCAGCGGTATCTGTGGCTGGGGCAAGTCAGTAATGCACTTTTCGTAACAGAGGCAAAAAGCCGTCAAGTTTCCACCAGTCTCAACAACAATCCATTTCGCCTACCGGCAGAGCGGCAGCGGAATCTGCGGCTGAATCAAGTCGGTGACAGACTTCTAAGCCGACAGGGGCAGAGTCTGAAAAGTTTCCACCAGTCTGCCAGCGTCTTTTTCTCTTTTGGACCGTCCACGGCCCGTTTTCTCTTTTTCTTCGCGAAGAAAAAGAGAAAATGGGGGGTGGAACTGCCCAGCCGCCGATGAGCGGCAAGCCATCACCCCGCGGCGCAAGCCGCGCCCCCCGCAGGGGAGTAAAGCCCTTCCTGGCAAGGAGTAAATGAGATGAAACATTTTTTGGAAGAATTGACGAAAATTCCAGAGATGGCGGAGTTACTCCGTAAACTTGAAGAGGGTATCAGCCCAGTTGCCGTGCACGGCCTGCAGCCCGTGCAGCGGGCCTGTATTGGCGCTGCCGCCGCAACGGCTGAAAAACGCCCCGCGGTGTTCCTCTGCGGGGATGAACAAGAGGCGCGTGTGCTGGCCGCTGACCTGGAAGCCTTGTTCCAAAAACCACCCGTTACCCTCTTTGCCCGAGAGTGGCAAATACGCCCCGGCGCCCTCGCGTCCCGTGACTGGGAACGCGGACGCCTCGCAGCCCTCTACGCCTTGGCCTCCGGCCAGGCTTGCGCCGTCGTCGCTACCGCAGACGCCCTTATGTCCCGTACTCTGCCGCCCAAACTGCTCAAATCCCTCGCCATTACACTGGAAACCGGTAAACGTATGGATTTGCAGAGGCTGACAGATCAACTCCTGTCCGCTGGATACACGCGCTGTACACAAGTGGAAGGCGTCGGACAATTTGCGCTGCGGGGCGGAATTTTGGACGTTTTCTCACCCTTAATGCTCCAACCGGTGCGCTGCGAGTTCTTTGACGACGAAATTGATTCCATGGGCGTATTTGACCCTGGAACGCAACGCCGTATCTCCAATCTGGATTCGGCCTTACTCCTTCCAGCCGCGGAAACCCTCCCACGCTGCGCCGAGGGCGGCCTGAACGGTCTCGCAGCAAAATTGCTGGCTCTGTCCAAACGTAAAAAAGGCGATGCCGCCGCGCGGCTTCTGGAAGACGCCGAACGACTGCAAAGCGGCTCCATTCCCGACGGCATGGACCGCTACATTGCGGCAATTTACCCGGAAGTTACCACCGGCGTCCACTACCTGCCTGCAAATTCCCTGGTGTTTCTATGTGAAAGCGGACGGGTAGATGAACGCGTAAAAGGGACGCTGCTGCAAAACCGTCAGGACGTGGAAACGCTGTTGGAAGCGGGAGTTTTGGCGGGGGAATATGGAAAATTTTTACTGTCCTCCGAAGAATTTTACAACGCTCTGGAAGCCTTCCCGCTGGTCATGGCGGATTCGCTTCCGACCTCCCGGCAGCCAATACGCCCCAAGGCTCTGCTGAATATAAACGCACGGCAGCTCAGTTCTTACGGCGGCAGTCTGGAAACGGCGGTCACAGATCTGGAACAGTACCGGAAAAACGGAAGCGCAGTACTACTCCTGTGCGGCAACGAGGGCCGCGCCCACAACCTTCACCATCTTCTGACAAACCGCGGGATTCCTGCCTCCTTGGACCTGCGCGGGACGGCTATGCCGCGTCCGGGAGAGGTGCGTATTGGTCTGGGAGCCTTATCGGCGGGGTGTGAATGGCCGGTATTGCGTTTGGCAGTGCTGACCGAAGGACAGCTCACCACACCTGCACGCCGTCGTGCGCGTCTGAAAAAGGAGTCGAACCGCCAGAAAATCCAGTCCTATACCGACTTGAAGCCGGGCGATCTGGTGGTTCATGTTCACCATGGCGTCGGACGCTTCGCAGGAATCCAGCGAATGCCGGTAGACGGCGTGGAAAAGGATTACATCAAACTGGATTACGCGGGCGGCGACTGCCTGTATGTGCCGGCAACACAGCTGGACCTGGTAAGCAAGTACATTGGCGGCGGCGAAGACAACGAGCGTCAGAAGCTGAACAAGCTGGGCGGGACGGAATGGGCAAAACAGAAGGTCCGGGCAAAAAAGGCGGTCAAGGATTTGGCAAAGGGCCTCACGCAGCTTTACGCAGAACGCCAGCGTCGTCCGGGCTACGCATTTTCTCCAGATTCCCCGTGGCAGCGGGAGTTCGAGGACGCCTTTCCGTACGCGGAAACAGACGACCAGCTCCGCGCGATATCGGAGATCAAAAAGGACATGGAGAAATCCCGTCCGATGGACCGTCTCCTGTGCGGCGACGTAGGCTACGGCAAAACGGAAGTTGCTTTGCGTGCAGTAATGAAATGTGTTTTGGACGGAAAACAGGCGGCGATTTTAGTCCCGACCACCGTCCTAGCGCAGCAGCACTACGCGACAGCGTTAGGCCGTTTCCGGAATTTTCCGGTAACAATAGAAGTTCTGTCGCGTTTCACCCCGCCTAAAGAGGCGAAGCGTATTTTGGAATCAGCCCGCACAGGCGGCGTAGACCTGTTGATCGGAACGCATAAGCTGCTGCAAAAGAACATGGCGTTCAAGGACCTGGGCCTGTTGATTATAGACGAAGAACAGCGATTCGGCGTCACGCACAAGGAGCGGCTGAAGGAAATGAGCCGTCAGGTAGATGTGCTGACGCTCTCCGCCACGCCAATACCGCGGACTCTGAACATGGCGTTGTCAGGCTTACGGGACATGTCAACGATTGAGGAACCGCCAGCGGACCGCCAGCCGGTGCAGACGTACGTCATGGAGCACGACTGGGCGGTGCTGGAGGACGCGATGCGCAAGGAGCTTTCCCGCGGCGGACAGATATACTATCTTCACAACCGGGTTGAGAGCATTGACCTGACGGCCTCGAGAATCCAAAAGCTGCTGGGGCCGGACGTACGGGTAGTAACCGGCCACGGAAAAATGGGCGAGCAGGAACTGTCCGCGGTCATGCACGCGATGGTAGACGGCGAAGCGGACATTCTGGTATGTACAACGATCATCGAAACAGGGATTGACATATCAAACGTCAACACGTTAATCATCGAGGACGCGGACCGGATGGGGCTTGCGCAGCTTCATCAGATACGCGGACGAATTGGCCGCAGCGCACGCCGTGCCTATGCCTATCTGACGTATCGCCGCGGAAAAATTTTACAGGAGACGGCGGCGAAGCGTCTTGCGGCCATACGGGAATATGTGGAATTCGGTTCCGGCTTTCGGATTGCGATGCGGGACCTGGAGATTCGGGGTGCAGGAAACCTGCTGGGTCCGGAGCAATCGGGCTATTTAATGAGCGTAGGCTACGACTTGTACTTGAAGCTGTTGGAAGAAGCGGTACTGGAGGAGCGCGGCGAAGAAAAGAAGATCGAAACAGAATGCTCGGCCGACCTGACGGTCAACGCGAATATTCCGGAGCGTTACGTCTCGTCGCCGGAGCAGCGCATGGACCTGTACCGTCGCATTGCGGCGATTCGCAGCAGCGAAGACGCGTCGGACCTGCTGGACGAGCTGCTGGACCGCTACGGCGAAGCGCCGCAGCCGGTGCTGGCGTTGTTGGATGTCGCATTGCTGCGGGCCGCGGCAGCGAAAGCAGGGGTGTCAGATATCACGCAGAAAAAGGATATACTGCGCTTTCAGCTTGCGCAGTTCCGACCGGAAGCGGTAGTGCGTGTGTGCGGGCTGAACAAGTACCGCCGTCGTTTGACGCTTTCCGCCGGAGAGAATCCGGCCTTGTCTTTGAAACTCCCGCCGGGAGCGGGTGCGTTGGACGAAGCAATGATGTTAATAGAAGAATTGCAGGCAAAGGGAGCCTGAATCGGGAATGGGGGTGCGTTAAGTTCTAAACGCGCCCCCGTTTGCATAGTCTAAGGACAGCCTGCTGGAGGGGAAGGAGGTCCGGAAAATGGGGAGATGGAAATGGGCGCCAGCTGTGATCGCGTGTTTGTTTCTGACGGCCTGCACTGTGCCGGAAAGCGGCGGAAATGAACGGTCAGCAGAGACGACGGTACTGGGCGAAGCGGCCGGCATAGGGGAAGAAGAGACACTGTTAATGGTAGACGGTCAGGCGCTTCCGGCGTGGCGGTATTTGTACTGGTTAGCGTTCACGTGCGATCAAATAGAGGCGCGGTACAAGGAAGCGGGGAAGGCTCTGGACTGGGCGGCTCCGGCGGAGGGCGGCACGCTGCTGGACTACGCAAAGGGGCAGGCGTTGGAGGACACGGTATTGTATGCGGTGATCGAGAACTGGGCGGAGTCGTATCGCTGCGGTTTGGAGGCGGCGGACCGGGAGGAAATCAAAGCGGAATGGGCGAAGCAGTCGGAGAGCAGCGGCGGAGAGAAAGCGTTTTTAAGAGAGCTGGCATGTCAGGGCTTGGACCGTGCCCGCTGGGAAACATTGGAAGAAACGGGGTATTTGTACGCGAAGCTGTGCGAGTTGTACGAGGCAAAAGAGGGACCCTTCCAGCGGCCCGCGCCGCAGCCGGCGAAGGTGATGGTAGATCGGTTGCTGGTATCGGCGGAACCGGACCGGGGCGCGGCACAGGAACGGGCAGCGGAGCTTTTTTCAAAACTGAACACGGCGACGGACCAGGGCGCGGAATTTGCGGCGTTAGCGGCAGCGTCCGACGACGCCGCCGGCCCGCGCGTTTTCACAGCCGGCGAGACATTTTCAGCGCCATTGGAGGAAGTAGTAAAGACGTTAGCGCCCGGACAAGTTTCCGGGATTGTAGAATCAGAGGAAGGGTTTTCAATTTTACGCCGCATGGAGGAAGAAGCGTCATCAGAGTCAACGGAAGACCTTCCAGAATTTGACGTTCTCCTGCAAAACGCGGCAGCGAAAGCGGATGTAACCCTCACTCCTGCATACGAGTTGATAGACCCGGCTCAATTCGCGGCCTCTCTCCAGAATGCCCGTTCAGACAGCGGTTTTTCGTCGAAATAACGAAAAGGAGCGGCGTTTTGTCAAAGATTTAACAAAAAAGAAAAACCCTGCAAATCACCATTGACGCGAGACGTTTTTGAGACTATAATACAAAGGAAAGGAAGGTGGGCTTGAAGTTTGATATTTTTGTAACAAACTCTGCCGTACTTCCGCTCCCTGCGCCGGCGGCTGTTCCTGCCGCTGAATTTTTATTAAAAATGGAGGACTACCATGAAAGATCTTTACATCGTAAACTGCTGCCGTACCGCAATCGGCTCCTTTGGCGGCAGTTTGAAGAACACCCCCGCCGCCGAGCTGGGCGCAATCGTTGTGAAGGAAGCCCTCAACCGTGCCGGCGTCAAGCCCGAGCAGGTGGACGAGGTCATGTTCGGCTGCATCCTGACCGCTGGTTTGGGCCAGAACGTTGCCCGTCAGGTCTCGATCAAAGCCGGTATCCCCTATTCTGTCCCCGCTTACACCGTTGGTATGGTCTGCGGCTCTGGCATGAAGTCCGTCATCGAAGGCGCACGCTCCATCCTGGCCGGTGATTCGGATATCGTCGTCTGCGGCGGCACCGAGAACATGAGCGCGGCCCCCTTTGCAGCTCCCGACGCCCGCTGGGGCGCTCGCATGGGCGACAAGAAGCTGGTCGACACCATGATTAAGGACGGCCTCTGGGACGCTTATAATAATTATCACATGGGCACCACTGCCGAGAATATCAACGACATTTGGGGCATCACCCGCAAAGAGCAGGACGAGTTTGCCGCTGCCTCCCAGCAGAAGGCGGAAGCCGCGCAGAAGTCCGGTCGTTTTGATGACGAAATCGTCGCGGTACCGGTAAAGGTGAAGAAGGATATCGTTGAGTTCAAGAAGGACGAGTATCCGAAGGCTGGCGTAACGGCGGAAGGCATTGCGAAGCTCCGCGGCGCGTTCCCGGTTGGTCCCGAGTCCCCGAACCCGGATGTAGTTCACACCTTTGAGCTGACCGGCAAGCAGGACACGGATGACAAGGGACAGCAGCGCGTAACGGCGGCGAACGCCTCTGGTATTAACGACGGCGCTGCGGCGATCATCCTGGCTTCCGGCGAAGCGGTGGAGAAGTACGGTCTGAAGCCGATGGTGAAGCTGATTGGCTGGGGCCAGGGCGGCGTGGACCCGAAGATCATGGGTGTGGGCCCGGTGCCCGCGTCTCGCCAGGCGATGGCGAAGGCCGGCGTGACCATCGACGACATTGACCTGATCGAAGCGAACGAAGCCTTTGCGGCGCAGTCGATTGCGGTAGGCCGCGAGCTGGGCTTTGACATGGCGAAGGTAAACGTGAACGGCGGCGCGATTTCCCTGGGCCACCCGGTTGGCGCGTCCGGCGCACGGATTATCGTGACGTTGGTACACGAGATGCAGAAGCGTCCGGAGGCGAAGAAGGGCCTTGCGACGCTGTGCATTGGCGGCGGCATGGGCACGGCAGTTGTTGTGGAAAAGTGCTGAAATAGGAGCGTTTTGGGTAAAACGTGACCTTGCGGAACAAAAAGAGAGGCATCGAGCCTCTCTTTTTGTTTTGCAAGGGCTCCGCCCTTTGCAAACCCGCCAGGGGCGCAGCGCCCCTGGACCCTCTTATGAAAACGTAACAACGGTACCGGTTTTACCCTCCAAGGCATCCAGGCATTTATCAAGACTGGTAATAATCGCGCGCCGTCCCGGATAATTCCGCGCAAAGCGCATAGCGGCCTCGATTTTCGGCCGCATACTCCCAGCGCCGAAGTGGCCTTCCTCAAGGTAACGGGCAGCGTCGGCGAGGGACAAATGATCCAAGTCCTGCTGATTAGGCTGACCGAAATGGATTGCAGCCTTTTCGACTTCAGTAAGGATAAGGAGTGCGTCGGCATTTACTTCCTCCGCGAGCAATTCCGCGGCAAAGTCCTTGTCAATGACGGCGGCCATTCCCTCAAGGGTACCGTCTGGATTTTCCGCGACAGGCACGCCGCCGCCTCCGCAGGTAATAACGATAGCGTGGTCCCAAAGGAGGCGAATGGAGCCGATTTCGACGATTTTCTGCGGCAGCGGAGAAGCAACGACACGCCTCCAGCCGCGTCCGGCGTCCTCGCGCATAACGTAACCCTTGTCAAGCTCGAGTTTCCGGGCATCTTCGGCGTTATAGAACGCGCCAATTGGTTTTGTAGGATTTTGGAAAGCGGGGTCTCTGCGGTCAACGACGACCTGGGTAGTAAGGGAAACAACGGGAACATTCCGACCCCGCACGCTCAAAGCGTACCGCAGGGCCTGTTGGATGTGATATCCGATATATCCCTGACTCATAGCGCCGCAGACATCAAAAGGCATCGGCGGCACAACATCCCGAGCGGTTTCGCCGGCCAGTAGAATACGTCCGACCTGTGGACCATTTCCATGCACAATAGCGAGTTCGTACCCGCGCCTGCTGATTTCGGCGATGTGCTCGCAAGTTTTGCGAACGACTTCGAGTTGCGCCTCCGCAGTAGGCGGAGAATTTTTCGATTGAAGGGCATTACCACCCAAAGCGATCACGATTTTTTCCGGCATAAAAAAAGCGTCCTTTCCAAGAAAACATACGAACAGTTTGTGTGGAAAGTCAAGTATTATGCGGAAAAACGGACGGCTTTCGCCGTCCGTCAGTGAATTATTTGAGGAGTTCCAAGAGCACGGCCTTAATAGTGTGCATCCGATTTTCGGCCTCATCGAAAACAATCGATTGTTTGGATTCGAACACCTCGTCAGTAACTTCCATCGCATCGCGTCCGAAGCGTTCACCCATTTCGCGTCCCACGGCAGTTTTGTGGTCATGGTAAGCGGGAAGGCAGTGCATGAAGCGGCATTGCGGTCCGGCGGCATCCATGAGAGCTTTCGTGACCTGATAAGGCCCCAAAGCCTGAATGCGTTCCTGCCAGACCTCGACGGGTTCACCCATAGATACCCAAACGTCAGTGTAGAGCACGTCCGCGCCTTGAACGGCGTCCATTGGATTTTCAGAGAATTCCAGCGTTGCGCCGGTATCCTGCGCGGCAGCCTGACATGTGTCAACAAGAGCGGCGTCAGGCCAATAGGCTTTTGGAGCGCAGGCGCAAAAATGCATCCCCATTTTAGCACATCCAACCATAAGGGAATTCCCCATGTTGTAGCGAGCGTCCCCGAGATAAACGAGCTTGACGCCCTTCAAGCGTCCGAAATGTTCCTGAATTGTAAGGAAATCGGCCAAAATTTGGGTGGGATGAAACTCATTGGTCAGCCCGTTAAACACAGGAACCCCGGCAAACCGTGCCAATTCCTCGACGCGCTCCTGTTCAAATCCGCGGTATTCGATACCGTCATACATCCGCCCCAGGACGCGGGCGGTGTCAGCGATAGACTCTTTGACGCCGATCTGGGAACCGGTAGGTCCAAGGTAAGTAGATCCCATCCCGAGGTCCTGCGCAGCGACTTCAAAGGCACAGCGGGTACGGGTAGAAGTTTTTTCAAAGATCAGCGCGACGTTTTTGCCTTCGAGGTAACGGTGAGGGATACCAGCTTTTTTCTTGGCTTTGAGGTCCGCAGCGGTATCTAGGAACTGTTGAATTTCGGCGGGAGAAAAGTCGAGCAATTTCAAAAAGTGCGTATGATTTTTCATAAGAACCTCTCTTTACGGTTTCAGCGTTTCGGCCATAATGGCAAGGCCCTTGTCGATTTCGTCCTTGGAGACAACAAGCGGCGGCAGCAAACGGATACCAGGACCGGCGGTAAGGACAAGGAGCCCATTTTCGGCAAGTTTGGCGGCGATTTCCTTGTTTGTGTACCCATCCTGTACAGCAATTCCAATCATCAGACCAAGCCCGCGGGTTTTACCGAAGCAAGGCAGCCCCAAGGCTTCAATGCCATTGCGCAGATACGCGCCTTTTTCCCGAACCTCCTGTAAGAAGGCGTCATTAAAAGCCTCCTGCACAGCGAGTCCGGCGGCGGCGCAGACGGGATTTGCGCCAAAGGTAGTCGCGTGGGTGCCAGGACCCAGAACATCCCGGCATTTTTGATTTGCAAGGATACCGCTCATAGGCAGTCCGCCAGCAATGCCCTTGGCAAAGGATACCACATCCGGCAAAATATTGTACTGTTGGAAAGCGAACAGCGAACCGGTCCGGCCCACGCCGGTCTGAACCTCGTCCACGAGCAGGAGCCAATCCCGTTCCGCGCAGAGTTGAGCCAGGGCCTTGACATACGCCTGATCCAGCGGCAGCACGCCGCCCTCGCCCTGCACCAGTTCGACCATAACTGCGCACACATCGTCCCTGGCGACGGCCTTGAGCGCATCAAGGTCATTGGCCGCTGCATAGCGGAAGCCCTCTGTGAAGGGGAAGAAGAAGTTATGAAAAACGTCCTGACCGGTTGCTTTCAGAGTGGTAATGGTGCGTCCGTGGAAGGAATTTTGCAAAGTAATAATAGTGGCGCGCCCTTGCCCGTAGCGGTCAAAGCTGTACTTCCGGGCGAGTTTAATCATACCCTCATTCGCCTCACCGCCGCCGTTAGCGAAAAAGACGCAGCTTTCGCCCGTACGTTTGCAAAGGATTTCGGCAAGTTTCGCGGCAGGTTCAGTATAAAACAGGTTTGAGATATGCCCCAGTTTTTTCGCCTGTGCATTGATAGCATCGAGCCAGGCAGTGTTGTTATAACCCAAAGAGCTGACGCCGATTCCGCTGGTAAAATCGATGTATTCGCGGCCCTCCGGCGTATAGAGTCTGGCGCCCTCGCCGTGGTCGACGGCCACCGGCGTACGTCCGTAGGTATGCATAATGTATTGGTCGGTAAGGGCAAAAATTTCCTGAGAAGTCAAGGTCAGTCCTCCTTTTTAAGCATCGTGCCGATTCCCTCATCAGAGAGAAGTTCAATCAAAATCGAGTGAGGAATACGTCCGTCAAGGATATGAACGCGGTCAACACCTCCGGCGATTGCGTCGACACAGCATTCCATTTTCGGAATCATACCGCCGGAAATGACGCCCTGTTCAATCAAACCGGGTACTTCATAGGTGTGAACGACGTGCATCAAAGTGGCTTCATCGTCGGGGTTCCGCAGAAGACCCCGGACATCGGTAAGCAAAATGAGCTTTTCCGCGTGAAGGGCCTCAGCGAGCTTGGCGGCGGCGGTATCAGCGTTGATGTTGTAAGAGGTATCCGCGTCAACGCCCTGTGCGACGGTAGAAACCACAGGGACATACCCGCCTGAAAGAGCGCTTTCCACCGGTTCGGGATTCACGCCGGTAATTTTGCCGACGAGGCCATATTTTTCATCCAGGCATTCGGCCTGAAAGAGGTTGCCGTCAATGCCGCACAGCCCCACGGCCTGCCCGCCCAGACGGTTGAGCTGTGCAACGAGGTCCTTGTTGACCTTGCCGCAGAGAATGGACTGAACGATGTCCATGGTCACGCGGTCTGTGTAGCGAAGACCATCCACGAAGCGGGATTCATGGCCGATTTTTTTTAGCATTCCGGAGATTTCGGGCCCGCCGCCGTGAACAACGGCGACACGAATTCCCACAAGATGCAAAAGGATAATGTCGCACATCACTGCGCGGCGGAGGTCATCGGAGACCATAGCATTCCCGCCATATTTGACGACGACGGTTTTACCGGTAAATTTCTGGATATAAGGCAGGGCCTCAATAAGCGTCTGGGCCTGCTGTTCATGAGAGGACATAGAAAAAAGCACCTTCCGAGGGCGTTACGTTCTGTAATCGCCGTTAATTTTGATATAGTCGTAGGTAATATCACAGCCCCAGCAGGTACAAAGGCCGGTTCCCTCCTGCATGGAGATATTGATCTCGATTTCCGGTTCCATAAGGATTTTCCGGGCAAGGTCCTCGTCAAAGGCGAGACCGCGCCCCTGAGCGCAGACCTGGATATCCCCCGCTTTGCTGGCAAAGTGAACATCAACTTTGTCCGGGTCGAAGGCTTCGCCGGAGTAGCCCATAGCGCACAGGACCCGTCCCCAGTTGGCGTCAGAGCCGAAAATGGCGGCCTTTGTCAGCGTGGAGGAGATGACGGATTTGGAAATGGTTTCCGCACTTTCCTCATTTTTCGCGCCCTGAACGGTGCAGGTAATCAAATGCCGCGCGCCCTCGCCGTCGGCGGCCATCTCCCGGGCAAGCTGTGTGCAGAGGGTTTTCAGCGCATCCAGAAAGGCGTCGTAATCCGGTCCTTTTTCTGCAATGACGGCGTTCCCCGCAAGGCCGTTCGCCAGGACGCAGCAGGTGTCATTGGTAGAGGTGTCACCATCAACGCTGATCCGGTTAAAACTGACTCTTGCGGTTTCCAGCAGAGCGGTTTTGATCATTTCGGAGGAAATCGCGCAGTCGGTGGTCAAAAAGCAGAGCATGGTGCCCATATTCGGATGAATCATACCGCTGCCCTTGGCGATGCCGCCTAAGCGGACGGTCTTGCCGCCGACGGCCGCTTCAACCGCGGCTTCCTTTTTGACAGTATCGGTGGTCATAATGGCGTGTGCGGCGGCGTCGCTGGCGTCGCTGGAGCGTTCCAGGGCGGCGTACAGTTCCGGCACGCAAGCCTCGATTGCCTCGACATTAATCCGCTGTCCGATTACGCCGGTAGAGGAGACCAAAACATCCTCCGGCTGGCAGCCAACGGCCTTTGCCGCCGCGGCGCACATCCGCTCTGCATTGGCCTCGCCGTCGGGGGCGCAGGCGTTGGCGTTACCGCTGTTGGCGATAATGGCCCTGGCTTTGCCGTCGAAGAGGTGGGCAATGTCGACCCGTACCGGTGCAGCCTTGACGACATTTTTGGTAAACACGGCGGCGGCGGCGCAGTCCACGTCGGAGAGAATCAGGGCAACGTCTTTTTTCCAGGCGGCGTGTGTCTTGACGCCCGCATGGACGCCCGCTGCCCGGAATCCCTGGGCGGCGCAGACGCCGCCTTCAATAAAGTGCAACATAAGGAAAACCTCACAGTTTCTTACAGATTCAAGCCCGCGGCTTCGTTGAAGCCGAGCATCAGGTTCATATTCTGCACCGCCGCGCCGGACGCGCCTTTCCCAAGGTTGTCAAACAGGGCGGTAATGGTAAATTGTTCGTCGTTGCCGGCAACAAGCAGGGAAAGGCTGTCCTGACCGCGGCATTGATCGGCATAAATTTTGAAGCCGCTGTCCACGCCGCTTTCCGGGTCGGTGGGGTCCATCTCCACCCGCACAGCGCTTACGCCCTCCGTTTCGGCCTCGCAGCTGCCGTAGTGCTTCGCGAGGACATCCCAGACATCATGCAGCCCGCTTACGCACTTGAGCTGGCTTCGGTGGAGCATAACGGTCGTTGCCATACCCTTGTAGTAATCGTCCACGACGGGGACAAACACCGGTGGTACGGTCAGCCCGGTATGCGCCTGCATTTCCGGGAGGTGCTTATGGTTTTGCAGGAGTCCGTACAGCGCCGGACTGACCAAAGGCTTTTGCGTTTTGTCCTCATAGCGTCCGATCATTTTTTTCCCGCCGCCGGAGTAGCCGGTCAGGGAAAAGCAGGTCAGGGGGGTGTTTTTCGGCAGAACACCGCTGCACGTCAGCGGGTAAACGATGGAAACAAACCCCGTAGCGTGACAGCCCGGATTGGCAACCCGCCAGGATAAGTGAATGCTTTCCCGGTGACTGGGAGACAGTTCCGGGAACCCATAATCCCACTCCGGGTTGGTACGGTGCGCAGTAGAGCAGTCAATGACGCGGGTACGCTTGTTTTCAATGAGGGAAACCGCTTCCACAGCCGCCGCGTCAGGCAGGCAGAGGAAAACCAGGTCCGCGGCGTTGATAAGTTTCCTGCGTTCTGCGGAGTCTTTTCGCTTGGCGTCGTCGATCAAAAGGAGTTCGATGTCCTGCCGGATGGCGAGACGGTCATAAATTTGGAGCCCGGTAGTGCCCTCTTTGCCGTCGATGTAGACTTTTGGTTTGTCCATACGGTTTTCCTCCTTTTATGATTCCGTCCAGGGCAAGCCGGGCTCTTCCAGGATGGCCCATTGCATTGCAGGATGAAAACGACCATGTTCCAGAAAATAGGCAATGACTTCCGCGGCCTGTGTAAAATCGTCCAGGGCGCACATTTTGGGGACGGGCGTCTGTCCGCCGATGGAAACCGGGGCAATGTCGCTGCCGTCCCGGCGGCTGTCGTACAGCGCGGCGGCACATTCGTCCGTGGCGTTGTACAGCAGCGCCATCCAGCCGTTCTCGAAGTCGGCGCTGAGGAAGTAGTCTTCGCCCCAGGGTTCAAAGGAGAGACATACGTTGGAGACATTGCCTTTCTGAATGGCAGTTTTCAAATCTGCCGTCATGGCTTGCGCGGTTTCAGCGGAAAGGGCGGCCCAGTTCCCCTCGTCGTCGTTGAAGCCGGCCCAGCTTTCCGGCGCTTTCCCGGCAAAGCATACCGCTGCATATTGTACCCGTTCAAACTCCTCCAGGATGCGGGAGGCGTCCGCGCCGTTTTGGATGACGGTTCCGCCTGTGAGTGCAAACATGGCAAATCCCCCTTACGCCTTCCGGTTCTGTACGAAAGCCTCCACGGCTTCGATCTGCCGGGTGGTTTCCGAAACGGCAGGCCCGCCGCAGCTTGCCCGCAGAGCCATACAATTTTCGAGTTTCAGGGCGTCGTAGACATCGGACTCAAACAGCGGCGAAACGGCCTGCAATTCTTCCAAAGGCAGTTCCTCCAAGGTCAGGCCCTTTGCGCCGCAGACGGCCACCAAACGGCCCGTAACGGTGTAGGCGTCCCGGAAAGGCATTCCTTTTTTGGTAAGATAATCGGCACAGTCGGTCGCGTTGATGAACCCCTTGCCGGCGGCTCGGCGCATATTCTCCGGCAGGACAGTCATGGTGTCCAGCATGGCGGCGAACACCGGCAGACACAGCTCTACGGTGTCCACGGCATCGAAAACAGGTTCCTTGTCCTCCTGCATGTCCTTGTTGTAGGCCAGGGGGAGTCCCTTCATTACGGTCAGGAGGCTCATAAGGTCGCCATAAACCCGGCCGGTTTTGCCCCGCAGAAGTTCGGCCACATCCGGGTTTTTCTTCTGCGGCATGATGGAGGAACCGGTTGCGTAGGCGTCATCCAGCTCAATGAATTTGAATTCCCAGCTGCACCAAAGGATTATTTCCTCGGCAAAGCGGCTCAGGTGCATCATTAAAATAGAAAGGCCGCTCAGGAATTCCAGGGCATAATCCCGGTCGGAAACGCCGTCAAGGGAATTGTTCATGGGGGCGTCGAAAGCCAGGGCTTTGGCAGTTTGCCAGCGGTCAATGGGGTAAGTGGTTCCCGCCAGGGCGCCGGAGCCAAGCGGGCACTCATTGAGACGGTTCCGGCAGTCTTCGAGACGGGTGACATCCCTTGTGAACATATTAGCGTAGGCGAGCAGGTGCTGTGCGAAGGAAATCGGCTGTGCCCGCTGCAAGTGGGTATAGCCGGGCATGACGGCGGTCTGGTATTTCCGCGCCTGACGGCACAACACCGTTTCCAAATCCAGAAGCTGCTCCAGAATCACGGAAATCTCCTTCCGAACATACATCCGGAAATCCAAGGCAACCTGATCGTTACGGGAACGGGCGGTGTGGAGGCGTTTCCCGGCGTCGCCGATGCGGGCGGTGAGGAGGGCCTCGATGTTCATGTGAATATCTTCATTCTCAGTGGTAAAGGCGATTTTTCCGTTTTCGATATCCTGAAGAATGCCCCGCAAACCCTTCACGATGGCCGCAGCGTCTTCCATGGAGATAATACCCTGTTTTCCCAGCATTTCGGCGTGGGCGACAGACCCTTCAATATCTTCGCGGTACAGGCGCTGGTCGAAGGAAATGGATTCATTCAGCGCATTGACCAAGGCATCGGTTTCCTTTTCAAACCGTCCGCCCCAAAGTTTCATACAAGTTTCTCCTTCCAAGTGGTATAAAACGCGGAATCAATCCCAATATTGGAAATCAAATCCATCTTCCGGCTCGCCGATTTCGTATCCCAGCGCGGCGGATAAATCCGCTTTCAGCTTTGCATACCAGGTTTCCCAGATTTTTTCCGGCATGATTCCCGCGATTTGAATTCCGCCCGGCTCAACGGATGCCCACAAGTCAATGTTCTCTCCGAGCCATTTTGGGCCATGCTCATTGCCTGACCAATAGGGCATTGACTGGTAAACCTGGCCGATTTTCTCCCAGATTTCCTCCGGCGCGGAATAGTGGATATTCAAATTAACGTCATGATGCATAGGTATTCTCCGTTCTCCCGTCTGGCATCTGTAAAAATACGTTGAAATTGTGTTCGGCAGGACGTGCGCCTGCCGAACAGATCAAGAGTTGCGTAAATTTCGCGGTCTTACAGTTTGCCCTGGTCGCGCATGGCCAGAACGGTGTCAGGCAGGCCCCAGAGGTTGATAAAGCCGGTGGCGTTGGTCTGGTCGTAGCCGCTTTCGTTGAAAGTGACCAGCTCCTCGGAGTACAGGGATTCGGGAGAGGTGATGGAGGAAGTAATGATGTTGCCCTTGTACAGCTTCAGCTTTACCGTGCCGGTGACGTGCTCCTGGGTTTTGTCAGCGAAGGCGCTCAGGGCTTCCCGCAGGGGAGTGAACCACTTGCCGTTGTATACAAGGTCCGCGAAGTCGACGGCGAGTTTGGCTTTCATGTGAGCGGTATCCTTGTCAATGGTGATCATTTCCAGCCGTTCATGGGCGGCATAGAGGATGGTGCCGCCGGGAGTTTCATAGAGGCCCCGGTCCTTCATGCCGACCAACCGGTTTTCGACGATGTCCAGGAGTCCGATGCCGTTTTCACCGCCCAGCTTGTTGAGCTTGCGAATCACGTCACTGGCCTTCATTTTCTGGCCGTCGACGGCCACGGGCACGCCTTTTTCGAACGCGATGGTAACGTAAGCGGGTGCATCGGGCGCGGCGACAGGGCTGACGCCCATCTCCAAAAAGCCGGGTTTTTCATACTGCGGCTCATTGGCAGGGTCTTCCAGGTCAAGGCCCTCGTGACTGAGGTGCCAGAGGTTTTTGTCTTTGGAGTAATTGGTTTCCCGGGAGATTTTCAAAGGAACGCTGTGCGCTTCCGCGTAATCAATTTCCTCGTCACGGCCCTTGATCTCCCATTCCCGCCAGGGGGCGATGATGGTCATATCGGGCGCAAAGCGCTTGATGGTCAGCTCAAAACGCACCTGATCGTTGCCCTTGCCGGTGCAGCCATGCGCGATGGCGTCCGCGCCTTCGGCCTTAGCGATTTCGACCAGCTTTTTGGCAATAATCGGCCGGGCGAAGGCGGTGCCCAAAAGGTACTGTTCATAGCTTGCGCCCATTTTCAGAGAGGGAATGATCACATCGTCAACCATTTCGTCGGTGAGATCGGAGATGTAGAGCTTGGACGCGCCGGTTTTGAGGGCCTTTTCTTCCAGGCCGTCGAGTTCGTCGTTCTGGCCCACGTCGCCGGCGACGGCAATGATCTCCGGGTTATTGTAATTCTCCTTGAGCCAGGGGATGATAATGGATGTATCCAATCCGCCGGAGTAGGCGAGGACAATTTTTTTGATTTCCTTTTTCTCTTTCATGGTAAATACCTCCGTCAGTCATAGAAGATGATGCTAAGGATTATACAGCGTATTTGCATATTTATGCAAGTATGAAATTGCACAACTTTTCCCGGTTCTCACAAGTATTTTTGCATATTCTCACCATTCGCTTTTCAAATAGGAGTGAGTTTTCCGCGGGAGCCGCCGCAGAAAGGGAGGAGAGATGTGAAACAAAATGAGGATTTATGCATGAAAAATGAAGGAATACCCACATTTTTTGCCGTTGCAAAATTTCCAGCGAACGCTTATAATAACAGGCATGGGAACGGAAGCATTCCGGAAATAAAATATTGTTTTGGAAGGAGCGGTTTAACATGGCGATTTTAGTCTGTGGCGGAGCCGGATACATCGGCAGCCATACGTGCGTGGAACTTTTGGAGGCGGGCTATGAGATCATAGCAGTGGACAACCTGTGCAATTCCAGTGAAGAGGCGCTGCGCCGCGTGGAGAAAATCACAGGAAAGAAGATTCCGTTTGTGCGGGCGGAGCTGTGCAACGAGGAGGAAGTGGAGGCGCTGTTCACGCAGTATCCAAACATTAACTCCGTGATTCACTTCGCGGGACTCAAGGCGGTTGGTGAAAGCGTTTCGAAGCCTCTGGAGTATTACAGCAACAACCTGATCAGCACGCTGTACTTGCTGCAGGCCATGCGGCGCCACGGGGTAAAGAACTTTGTTTTTTCGTCCTCGGCCACGGTCTACGGCGACCCGGCAACGGTACCTATCCGGGAAGATTTCCCGACGGGCGGCACGACGAACCCCTATGGGACGACAAAACTGTTCCAGGAGCGTATCCTGACCGATTACTGCGCCGCGGACCCCACTCTGAATGTAGCGCTGCTGCGGTATTTCAACCCCATCGGCGCACACGAAAGCGGTCTGATTGGGGAGGACCCCAACGGGATTCCGAACAATCTGGTACCATATATTGCGAAAGTGGCGGTAGGCCAACTGGAAAAAGTCCACGTGTACGGCAACGATTACAACACCCCCGACGGCACAGGCGTACGGGATTATATTCACGTCGTGGACCTGGCGAAAGGCCACGTAGCCGCCCTGAAAAAGCTGGAAGCAAACTGCGGACTTTTGGTCTGCAACCTGGGCACGGGAAAAGGATACAGCGTTCTGGACGTGCTGCACGCCTATGAAGCAGCCTGCGGCAAAACGCTGCCCTACGTGATGGATCCCCGCCGTCCGGGCGACATTGCGGCGTGTTATGCGGACCCGGCTAAGGCGAAAGCCGAACTGGGCTGGGAGGCGCAGTATGGCATTGAAGAGATGTGCGCGTCGTCGTGGAAGTGGCAGTCGATGAACCCGAACGGGTACAAGGGAGGAAACGCCGAATGAAGAAGCCGGTTTTAGTCATCATGGCCGCTGGTATGGGCAGCCGTTACGGCGGCCTGAAGCAGCTGGACCCGGTTGGAGAGCATGGACAGCTGATTATTGATTATTCGATCTACGACGCCCGCCGCGCCGGTTTCGAAACGGTAATTTTCGTCATCAAGCCGGAGATTGAGGCGGACTTCCGGGCGTGCATCGGGGACCGGGTTTCCAAAGCGATGGAGGTAAAATATGCCTTCCAGCGCAAGGAGGACCTGCCCGCCGGCTACAGTGTTCCGGCGGAGCGTACGAAGCCCTGGGGCACGGCGCAGGCGGCGCTTGCGGCGCGGGAGCTGGTGGATGGTCCCTTTGCAATCATCAACGCCGACGACTACTACGGTCCGGAAGCGTTCCAATTGATCTACGACTACCTTTGCCAGCATCCCGACGGGGATATTTATGAATATGTAATGGTGGGGTATCTGCTGAAAAACACCGTAACCGAAAACGGGTATGTAGCGCGCGGCGTGTGCGGCGAGACGCCGGACCGCTACCTGACGGAGGTCACGGAACGCACACAGATTGAAAAAGGGGAACCGCCCCGCTATACGGAAGACGGCGGCAAAACCTGGACGGAGCTGCCGGGTGACACGATTGTATCCATGAATATGTGGGGCTTCAACCGGAGCTTCCTGACGGAAGCGGAAGCGCGGTTCCCGGCCTTTCTGGACAAGGCCATAGCGGAAAACCCGGCAAAAGCGGAGTATTTTCTTCCGGCAGTTGTGAGCCAGCTTTTGGCAGAAAACCGGGCGCGTGTGAAGGTGCTGCGCAGCGAGGACAAATGGTATGGTGTAACATATCGGGAAGACAAGCCGACAGTCATGGCGGCGATTGCAGAAAAAACCAGGGCAGGACTGTACCCTGATCAGTTGTGGGAGGCGTAAGATGGCGGGAGCGGAAGCAAGATTGCAGGAGGCCCTGGCGGCCTTTGATTTCGGTGCGCCGGTGGTCGGCGCCCTGCGCTATGGCAAGGGCCATGTCAACGACACGTTCTGCGTTCACACGCAGCCGGACGAGGCGCCCTGCCGACGGTTCATTTTGCAGCGAATCAGTTCGGTGGCGTTCAAGAAGCCAAATGAGCTGATGGAGAACATCACAGGCGTTACGGAGTACTTAGGCCGTCAGATTGAGCAGTCCGGCGGCGACCGGAGCCGGGAAGCGATGCAGGTTTTGCGTTCCCGGGACGGAACCGCCTGTTTCACCGACGGGGACGGCTGTGCCTGGCGGGTTTATCCCTTTGTGGAACATACCATATGCCACCAGTCGGCGGAGACACCGGAACAATTTGCGGCGTCGGGCCGTGCATTCGGACGTTTCCAGCGGCTTCTGCGGGACTACCCTGCGGAAACGCTCCATGAAACGATCCCCCATTTCCACGACACGGAGGACCGTCTTGCAAAGCTGAAGGCGGCCATTGCCGCGGACGCCCTGGGCCGCGTTAAGGACTGTGAGGCGGAAATCGCCTTTGCCATGGCGCGGGAAACGGACTGCTCCACAGCCCTGAACGCCCAGCGCAGCGGAGAACTTCCATTGCGCGTCACGCACAACGACACGAAACTGAACAACGTTCTCATGGACGAGAAAACTGGAGAAGGACTGTGCATCATTGACCTGGATACGGTGATGCCGGGTCTGGTAATCAACGACTTCGGCGATTCCATCCGTTTTGGCGCGAACCACTGCGCGGAGGACGAAACGGATTTGTCGAAAGTATCCCTGGACATGGACCTGTACGCGGTGTACACGGACGCGTTTCTGGAAGGGGTCGGCGGCGTGCTGACGGAAGCGGAGCTGCGCTATCTGCCCTGGGGCGCGAAGCTGATGACGCTGGAATGCGGCATCCGTTTCCTGACGGACTTCCTGGAAGGGGATACCTATTTCCACACGAGCCGTCCGGGCCAGAACCTGGACCGCTGCCGCACACAATTCAAGCTGGTTTCCGACATGGAGGCGCACTGGGCGGAAATGGAGTCCATTGCCTGCAAGCATCTTCCGAAGTAAGCGTCCGGTTTCTTACCGCGTATGAATATCTTTTTTGACGAAAAACAACTCGTTCAGCTCATGACGAACCTGCGCATCCTGACCGGAATGCGGGCAAATATCCTGGACCCGTCCGGGCAGGACATCCACCTGTTTACGGACCATCCGCCCTTCTGCCGGGCCATCAACGACATACCGGAGGGGCATGAACGCTGTGTCGCATGCGATATGCAGAAGGTGAAGAACTACACCGCGGAAAAAGGGTTTCAGTTTTACCGCTGTCATGTAGGCGTCTGTGAGGCGGTCATGCCGCTCTATGACAAGAACAATCCGCTTGCATATCTGATATTCGGCTGTTTTCTGGACGACTCGCCCATTGAGGAACAGTGGGCGAATACCCATCGTCTGCTGGACTGGTATCCCGGGAGCATTGACGACCTGCACTATGATTTTCTGCAATTTCGCCGTTATTCCTGGCAGGAGCTGCGGGCCTATGCCGAGACCTTGGAAGCGCTTTCGGCATACATACAGCTCAAGGACATGATTCTGTCCACAGAGCAGACGGATTTACAAAAGCTGGACCTGTACCTGAAACAGCACTACATGGAAAAACTGTCTCTGGCGTCGATTTCGGAGGCGCTGCACATTGGCCGGACGAAACTCTGTACATTAGCAAAGGAGTTATCCGGAGGGCATACCCTTTCGTACCTGATCGCGCAGCGTCGGATCGCGGCGGCGAAAAGCCTGCTGATGCAGAGCAGCTTACCGATTTCCGAAATCGGGGAGGCGGTTGGAATCAGCGATTACAATTACTTCTCCAAAATTTTCCGGAACGTGACGGGAATTACTCCCAGTTCTTTCCGCAAGCAGAGCCGGATGGTCCTGGAAACGCATGGATAAGGCAAGAAAAAACGAAACAAAATCGTACGAATTCCAGAAATTCGTACGATTTTGCTATAAAGCGGACTTTCCTACCTATATATTTACAGATTGGACAAGTATAATCAATCTAGTAGGATCGTATTTGTGAATTATCCCCATTTGCTTCCGTTTTCATTCACAGATATGGATTCCATACAAATTTATGACAAAAAGGAGAGTAAACATGATGAAAAGAATTCTTGCAATGATGCTGGCCGCCATGCTGGTGCTGTCCCTGGCCGCGTGCGGCGGGAACAGCGGGGGGAATTCCGGCGATTCCTCCGGCGGAACCACCGGCGATACCACCCAGGAACCCGCGACCGGCGGCGATTCCGATTCCAGCGGCGGCGGCGAAAAAGTACAGCTGAACGTCATTATCTCCCAATACGGCAATAACACCCAGGACTGGTGGCCCACCTTTGAAAAGGACTTCGAGGAAACCTATGACAACATCGACCTGACCGTCGAAATCGTCTCCTGGAACGACCTGTATACCGTGGTCAACACCCGGATTTCCACCGCGCAGGCCCCCGACATCCTGAACATCGACACCTTCGCCGACTACGTGGCGGACGATCTTCTGGTTCCCGCCGAGGACTATGCTTCCGCGGACCTGAAGAACAAGATCATTCCCAGCTTCTGGAACGCCAACGAGCTGGACGGCACCGTCTGGGCGCTTCCGATTCTGGCCTCCTGCCGCGCCATGTTCTGCAACATGGACCTGCTGGCCGAAGCGGGCATCACCGCCGCTCCCACCACCTGGGAAGAGGTTGACGCCGCCTGCAAGGCCGTGAAAGACAAATTCGGCGGTTCCATCGTCCCCTGGGGCCTGGACATCTCCACCGATGAAGGTCAGGCCGCCTTCGCGTATTACACCTGGAACAACGGCGGCGGCTTCGTGGACGCGGACGGCAACTGGGCGCTGAACAGCGCGGCCAACGTCGAAGCCATGAACTACATCAAGACCCTGATTGACAACGGCTACTGCAACGCCAACCCCTACACGGATACCCGCTATCCGCTTCAGGACGCTTTCAACGCCGGCTCTCAGGCCATGATGATCGGCGCCTGCAACATGATGAGCGCGGATTCCGAAGTGAACTATGAAGTCGCAAATCTGCCCTCTCCGATTGGCAGCTCTGTTTCCATGGGCGTGTGCGACCGTCTGATGGTGTTCGACAGCAGCATCACCGCCAGCAAGAACTCTGACGAGGCGGCCCGTCTGGACGCCGTGAGCAAGTTCTTCGACTTCTTCTATGACACCAACCGTTATTCCGAGTACATGGTGTTCGAGGGTTTCCTGCCCGTTACCAGCGACTCCTCCGAGCTGCTCAAGACCGGCGCGGATCAGTTCACGGTAGGCGGCAGCGACGCCCCTGGCGACAACGACTATTTCGCCACCTTCACCGAGATTCTGCCGAACTGCGAGTTCTATCCCTCCAGCCGTGCGGAGTGGATTGACGTGAAGCAGGGCGTCATCGAGGCCGAACAGCGCATCTGCCAGGGCGAGGACGCGCAGACCGTTCTGGACGAACTGCAAGGCAAGATCGAGGAGCTTCAGGCGCGGAACGAAGCGGGTTAAGCCTCGGATCTCGTCTGACAAACAGCCATACCTGCGGGGCCGGGCGTTTTGGCCTGGCCCCTTTGTTATCCCAAATCCGGCAGAACCAAGGAGGCGGAATATGAAACAGAATACAGGCGCGCCTGTGAAAGATGTGAGTTCGGGGGCGGTTCCGGCGAAAAACGCCCCGTCCTCCGGCGGCAAGCAGACGCTGCGGAAAGTGGAACCCTATCTCTGGCTGCTTCCCAGCATTGTGCTGATGGCCGTCATGATTGTTATTCCCATCCTGACGGTGTTCCGGCTCTCCGCCATGGAGATCAGCCGTGCAGGCATTGTCAAGGGGTTCAACAATTTTGCGAACTATAAAGAAGTCCTGGCATCCCCGATTTTCCGGCATACCCTTTGGAATACGCTCGTCTGGACCGTGGTGGTGGTGGGCGTTTCCACGCTTATCGGCTTTGTACTGGCGATGGTCCTCAACCAGAACTTCCGGGGCCGGAAACTGGTCCGGGCCCTGGTGATTTTCCCCTGGGCGACCTCGCTGATCATTCAGGCGGTCATCTGGAAGTACATCATCAGCGCGGACTACGGTTCTTTAAATGTCATTTTGAGCAAACTGGGCCTGATTGACCACTTTATCAACTGGACCTCCACTGCGGGCGCGTTTTTCGCCTGGGAGTGCTGGGTTGGTATTTTTGTCACGGTTCCCTTTGTAACATTTTGTGTTCTGTCGGGCCTCCAGAGCATAGACGACACCTTTTATGAAGCGGCGGAAATGGACGGCGCGGGCTTCTGGCGCAAGCTGTTCAGCGTGACGCTGCCCCTGGTGCGTCCAAGCCTCACCGTTTCCACGGTGCTGAACATTATCTACGTGTTCAACTCCTTCCCTATCGTCTGGACGATTTCCAAGGGCGACCCGGCAGACAAAACCCACACGCTGGTGACGTATCTGTATAAGCTGTCCTTCACCAGCGGCAAGTCGGGACTGGCCGCGGCAGTGTCGGTGATCGGCTTTGTGATTCTGGCGATCTGCGCCAGCATTTACATGATTATGTCGCTCAAGGGAGAGGAGGAAGGTTCATGAGCAAGCGGAAGCCCTGGCAGACGATGTTATTATATTTGTTTGTGTTTGTCGTCTGCATCGTGATCATCTATCCCTATTTTGTAATGTTCACCACGGCGGCGAAAACCGACGCGGAAATGTACGCGGCGAACATGACGATACTGCCGTTGGAATGGCAGTGGTCGAACTTCATCAACGCGTGGAAAGCGGCGCCGGTGTTCAAGTATTTCCTCAACTCTCTGCTTGTGGCGGGCGGCGCGACGCTGGTCGCGATTGGCTGCGGCATTCCGGCGGCGTACGCCATGGCGCGTATGCGTTTCAAAGGCAAGGGCTTTTTCCTGGGCGCGGTGATTATGAGCCAGATGTTCTCGCCGGTGGTTTTGCTGGTGGGCATTTACAAGCTGATGGTGGGAATGCACCTCTCCAACAGCATCCTGGGTCTGGTACTGCTGAACGCGGCGTTTAATCAGGCGTTTGCAATCTGGCTGCTGCGCGGCACGTTCCTGACAATCTCCGCCGAGATGGAGCAGGCGGCGAAAATCGACGGCTGCGGCACTGTCCAGGCGCTGCTGCGGGTTTTGCTGCCCGTGTCGGCTCCGGGCATCGTGACGGCCCTGATTTTTGTGTTTATCAACGCTTGGAACGAGTACACCATTGCCCTGACGCTGATTCAGGACGACCTGTTGAAGCCCATCACGGTCGGCATCAACATTTTCTATGGCTATAACTTCATTCAGTGGCAATATTTGTTCGCCACGTCCCTGTTTGCGACGGTGCCAGTCATCGTATTGTTCCTGTGCATTGAGAAACATCTGGTAGCAGGACTGACGGCAGGCGGCGTCAAGGGCTGAACCGGGAAACACGGAGAGGCCCCCGCGTATGCGCCGGCCTGTGGAAAAGGAGAAACGAACGACATGAGAATTTATCGGGAAAAAGACTACGAAGCCATGAGCCGCCGTGCGGCGACGATTCTCGCGGCGGAGGTAATCCACCGTCCGGACTGCGTGCTGGGCCTTGCGACGGGTTCCAGCCCGGAGGGGATGTACCGGTATCTGGCGGAGTGGAACAAGCAGGGGCTGCTGAGCTTCCGGGAAGTGCGGTCCGTGAATTTGGACGAATATAAGGGCTTAGCGCCGGACCACGACCAGAGTTACCGGTATTTCATGCAGGACCGGTTTTTCAATCACATCGACATTTTGCCGGAAAACACCCGCGTACCGGACGGCCTTGCAAAAGACGGCGGCGCCGAATGCGCGGCCTACGACGCACACATTGCGTCTCTGGGCGGAATCGACTTACAGCTCTTAGGCATTGGCCGTAACGGACACATTGGCTTCAACGAGCCGGGCGACGGCTACATAAAAGGGACGCATATTGTGGACCTGGCCCCCAGTACCATCGAGGCGAACGCCCGCTTTTTCGCCACGCCGGACGACGTGCCCCGGCAGGCGTTCACAATGGGCATTGGCTGCATTTTGTCGGCGCGAAAAATACTGCTGGTTGCCAGCGGCGCGGACAAGGCGGACGCCGTATACAATACGGTCTGCGGTCCGGTGGACCCGCATTGTCCAGGCGCGGTGCTGCAATTCCACAATGACGTTGTGATCGTAGGTGACGAAGCGGCCCTCAGCAAGCTGACGGCGGCAGGGGTGCCGGTATGCGGATAACCGGCGGGCAGGTTTTCGACCTCAAAGCGGGCTTTGTGGAACGGGATGTCTGTACGGACGGCCTGTACCTGTCAGAGACCAGCGGTGACAGCGAGACGCTGGACGCCTCCGGCTGCTGGGTCATTCCGGGTTTGGTCGACGTACACTTCCACGGCTGTGTAGGCGAAGATTTCAGCGACGGAACGCCGGAGGGCCTGCAAAAAATCGCAGATTACGAGCTGTCCCAAGGTGTGATGTATCTGTGTCCGGCGGGCATGACGCTGCCGGAGGAACAACTGGTGAAGGTCTGCGAGACCGCCGCGAATCACCGGCTGCACAACACCGGCGGCGCGGAGGTTGTCGGGGTGCATTTGGAGGGACCGTTTTTGTCCCCGGCGAAGAAGGGGGCGCAGAACGGCGAATTTCTGCACGACCCGGACATTCCAATGTTAAAGCGCTTACAGGAAGCCTCCGGAGGCTGTGTACGTTTGGTGACAGTGGCCCCGGAACAGCCGGGCGCGATGGAGTTCATCCGCGCGGCGGCGGAAATGGGGATTACAGTGTCGGTCGGTCACACGGCGGCGGACTACGACACAGCCAAAGCGGCGTTTGCGGCTGGTGCGAACCACGTGACGCATATCTACAATGGTATGCCGCCAATTCATCACCGAGCGCCGGGCGTCATCCTCGCGGCATACGACACGCCGGACGTACAGGCGGAAATGATCTGTGACGGCATTCATCATCACCCGGCCATCACCCGGGCAACGTTCCGGCTGTTCGGCGCAGAACGCATGATTTTGATCAGCGATACCATGCGGGCAGCGGGCATGGCGGACGGCGATTACACACTAGGCGGCCTGGACGTACATGTAACCGGCCGATTAGCGACCCTGGCTGACGGAACGATTGCCGGTTCGGCAACGAACCTGATGGACGGTCTGCGCACGGCGGTATCGTTTGGAATCCCCCTGGCGGACGCCGTGCGGGCGTGCACATACAACCCGGCGGAATCGATTGGACTGTCAGGCCGGGTGGGAACGCTGGACATTGGAAAAGAGTCGAGTTTGGTTCTTCTGGACAGGCAGGACTTGTCCATTCGAAAGATGGTGTTCCGCGGCACGGTTGTGCCGCAGTAACCCCCGGATTTCCCTGCAATAATCCACGGCTGGGCGGCTGCTCCACTCCCACAGCCCCCGGACCGGACAAAAGGAGAAACCCGTCTAAGGCTTACGGTGCGGCAATGTGGAGACTTGCCGTAAGGTCCGTTTCGGACGAGGTGGAGGCTGGCGGAGGCCCCTTCATCAAAGCCTGATAAAGAATGGCGACTTTGAATTTGAAGAGCATCAAAAAAATCTATCCCCACAGCGGCCAGAAGGCTTCGAAGAAGAAGGCCGGCGCGCCGGAAAAAAAGATCAATCTGCAAGTAACGGAGCAAGGCGTCGTAGCGGTGCAGGAGTTCAACCTGGACATCGCGGACAAAGAGTTCATCGTTCTGGTAGGGCCGTCGGGCTGCGGCAAATCGACAACCCTGCGGATGGTAGCGGGCCTGGAAGAAATTTCGGAAGGCGAGCTGTACATTGACGGTCAGCTGATGAACGACGTGGAACCGAAGAATCGGGACATTGCAATGGTATTCCAGAGCTACGCGCTGTATCCGCACATGACGGTATATGACAACATGGCGTTTCCGCTGAAGCTGCGGAAAATGTCGAAGGAAGAAATTGACCGCCGGGTCAAAGAAGCGGCGGAAATTCTGGACATCACGCAATATCTGGACCGGAAGCCGAAGGCGCTGTCCGGCGGCCAGCGGCAGCGTGTGGCGATTGGCCGCGCGATTGTGCGGGAACCGAAGGTTCTGCTGATGGACGAACCGCTGTCGAACCTGGACGCAAAGCTCCGGAATCAGATGCGTGCAGAGATCATAAAGCTGCGGCAAAAGATCAACACGACATTTATGTATGTAACCCACGATCAGACAGAGGCCATGACGCTGGGCGACCGGATCGTGATTATGAAAGACGGTTTCATCCAGCAGATCGGCACGCCGCAAGAGGTGTTCCACCATCCGGCGAATTTGTTTGTAGCGGGCTTCATCGGCTCGCCGCAGATGAACTTTTTCAATGCGAAGCTGTCGGCGGAGGGCGGCAGATACCGCGTAACAGTAGGCAGTTACACGGCAGAGCTTCCAGAGGCCAAGGCGAAGGTTCTGTCGGGCAAGGGCGTTGGAAACCAGGAGGTGACGCTGGGCGTGCGTCCGGACCATATGGTTCTGGCGAACAGCGGCGAGGCGGCGCTTGTGGGGCGCGTGGACGTGAGTGAAATGATGGGCAGTGCGGTACATCTGCATGTGACGGCGGAAGGCCGGGACGTGGTAGTAATTGTACCGACGATGGACATTTCGGGCAACTACGTGGAATCGTTCAGCCCCGGTTCTGAAATCCGCCTGACGTTTGGCGGAAGTGTGTGTCATCTTTTCGACAAAGAGGGCCGAAATCTGGAATTCTGATTTTAAGGAAAAAAGAATCCCGTCCGCTGGGAAAACCTTCCAGCGGACGGGATTCTCTCATCAGGAGGATCAGGAAACCTCGGTTTTGCGGTGTGTCTTGCACCAGAAGCTGTCCGCCAGGCGGGTCAAGGGAAGGAAGTAGAGGTAACAAGCGGCGAGGATACTGGCCGTTGGCGCGGCAATCGAGGCCAGGGGTACTGCGCTGGCAAGAGACCAGGGAACGAGAGGCGCGAGGATTACGCTGCTGTCCTCCAGGTCGATGGCAAGGGACTGCGGGTCCGGTTCGACTTCACCGCAGAGCTGGTGCGTGAGGAGGATGGAGAGGGTCTGACTGCACCCGACAACATTGGAGACAAGTGCAAAGCCCGCAACGGCCGTAAAGGGGGTTGCAGAACGTGCGGCGCGGGCGAGCAGACGTTTTGCGCCGTCCAGAAGCCCGGTCTGGCGAAAAAGTCCGGAATAAGCGGAAGAAATGGAGACGATGGCAAGACCGTTTGCCATAGAAACCACCCCGCCGCCGTTCAGCATGGCGGCGAGTTCCGGGTCAGCGGTCCGGAAGCCCAGGAGCATCGCACGGCAGATATCAGGAAAGGACATTGTCTGCAAGGCAGCGCAGCAAGCGGCAGCAAGGGCGATACTGGTAAGCATTGTCCACTTGACGTTGACGCGAAGCGCCGAGAGCAATAGAATTGCGGATACAGGCAAAAGGGCAGGCCAGCGAAGGACGAATTGTCGGGCAAAGGCGGATTCGATATCCAGCGGAGCGGCAGCGCCATGAATGGAGAGACCCGAAGCGGTGTAGACGCCGCAGGCCAGAAGGAAAGGAATCAAGGAAGTCCGAAACATTTTTTTGAGGTTTGAAAAGAGGTCCGTACCGGTCAGTTCACAGACAAGCAGGGCGCTGGTAGAGACCGGGGACCAGCGATCCCCGAAATAGATGCCAGAGAGGACCGCGCCCCCGGACAGAACCGGGTTCAGGCCCAGAACAGCGCTCATGCTCATGCAGACCGCACCCATGGTAGCGGCGGTGCCGAAAGAGCTGCCCATCAGGACAGATACGCCGCAGTTCAGGAGGAAGGCGGCGAGGTAAAAGATGGAAGGCTGAATAAAGCGCACAGCAAAACAGACGATAAGAGGGATGGCTCCGCTGGCGCGCCACAGGGCGCTTAACGCGCCGATTAAGAGAAAGACGGGCAAAATTTTCCGAATCGTTCGGACGCCGGAAAGGGCCATATGCAGCAATTCGGTCCAGGGGAAGCCTTTGAACCGTCCATAGGAGAAAAAGAGGAGCAATCCGAACAGGAGGGCCAGCAGGATTGACCAGCCCCGCAGCACACAGACGGCAAGTCCGGTGCAAAAGGCGCATAAGACAAGGATTTCCATAAAATATCAACTCCAACCGCCGTAAGCATAGCACATTTTCCCGTCCGGGGCAAGCGGCGTTTTCAACGGAAAAAGGAGTCTATGAAGGGCGGTGTCAGGCTGCAGCGGGAAAATTTTCAATTTTTTTGCACAACCGGAGGAAAAATGCTTGCAATCACAGGCAACTTAGGATAGAATAACATCGGCTATAAACCGTATAAGAGAGAAAATGTCCTCCCCGCAGGCCGTTTTCTCAAAAATGCTTTTGAGGAGGATATTAACTATGCCTACAATTTCTGCCGGTGATTTTCGGAAGGGTATGATTTTTGAAATGGAAGGAAAGCCGATGCTGGTGGTGGACTTCCAGCACGTGAAGCCCGGAAAGGGCGCGGCGTTCGTGCGTACGAAGTACAAGAACGTCATCACGGGAGCGATCCGCGAGGAATCCTTCAACCCGACCGCAAAGTTTGAGCAGGCGAGCGTAGAGCGTCGGGACGCCGAGTACAGCTATAACGACGGCGATCTGTATTATTTCATGGACCCGGAGACGTATGATATGTCCCCGCTGAACCGGGACGTTCTTGGCGAAGCGTTCAAGTTCATGAAGGAGAATACCGTGTGCAAGCTGGTGAGCTACAAGGGGAATGTGTTTACGGTGGAAGTCCCCAACTTCATGGATCTGGAAGTAACAGAGACGGAACCGGGCGTAAAGGGCGACACGGCGACGAACGTCACGAAAAAGGCTACGCTGGAAACCGGCGCAGTTATTCAGGTGCCGCTGTTTATCAACGAGGGAGAAAAGATTCAGGTGGATACCCGTACCGGCGAATATCTGGGCCGCTGCAAGGAGTAAGTGCAGATCTGGCGTCGCGCGGAAGACTGGACACATTTGCGGAACGAAAGGAGCGAATGCAATGGAAATTACGGAAAAGGTAGCCTATTTGAAGGGGCTGGCCGAAGGAATGGAGCTGGACACCAGTAAGAAAGAGGGCAAGCTGCTTGCTGCGATGATTGACGTTTTGGAAGACATCGCGCTGGAGCTGGAGGAGCTGAAGGAGACCCAGGAGGAACTGGGAGATGGTCTGGATGCCGTCAGCGACGACCTGGAAGACGTGGAAGAAGCGCTCTATGGCGAGGACGATGACGAGGATGACGACTTTGACGAGGACCTGGACAGTGAAGAATGTTTCGCCACGACGTGTCCGAGCTGTGAGGAGACGATCTATTTTGACGACACCGTGTTAGAGGACGGCGAAGTTATTTGCCCGAACTGCGGTGAGAAGCTGGAATTTGACTTTGCCAGTCTGGACGACGACGAGGAAGAAGAAAGCGACGAGGAATAAGAGTCTGATTGTCATGAAAAAAGACAGGCGCGCGGGACGGGGAAAAGCCCCGTCCCGCGGTTTCCGTCGTCTGGCGGGGGTTTGAGGTAAATTTTTCGGAGACTTTACGAATTTTTCTTGCAAGCCAGAGAGAAATGTGGTATACTAAAATAAATGGTTTTTTGAGGAAATGGAAAAAGAAATGCAGCGGTATCGAAGTGGTCATAACGGCCCTGACTCGAAATCAGGTAACCCGCAAGGGTTCGTGGGTTCGAATCCCACCCGCTGCGCCAAATTAAAAGCCCACTTTCGATGCCGTAGGCGAAACGCCTACGGCATCGAAAGTGGGCTTTTGCTTGTATTTCGTTGACAAAAAAGATGCAGGCCAGCAACCATTGTGCTGAAGTGATTTCACAACTTATAGCTTTAGTTGCACCTGTACCTGTTCATGGCTGTGGGACAACTTGTAGGAAATGTTGTTCTTAGAGAACTTTTGTCAAGGGTAGTCTTCAATTTTGAAAAACCAATAAATAGGGTGTCTTGCAAGCACCCTATATTAGCGGTATAATGTACAAGGCTAATAATTTGCGGCAGAGATTACTGAAAAAGGAGAAGACTCAATGCCAGAAGATAATAAGAAACCTGAAGCAATTAAAGAATACTATATCGCCTACTTTGATTTACTTGGCTATAAGGACTTTTTTTACAATCACCTAGATAAGGTAGAAAATTTCCTTCAGGTCATATATGAAGCAATTTCTCTCACGAACGGTTACATACAAGAGGTAAATTTATCGCCTGTCGCGGCAGATATCGGAAATCTATTTATTCGAACAAAAGTATTTTCGGACAACATTCTGCTGTGTTTGGAGAAAACGAGTGCAAATGTAGATTATCCTCGTTTCCTTGCATTTTTGGCAATCATTGCAGATATTCAGCGTAATTTTGTTTTGAGATATGGCCTATTTCTTAGGGGTGGAATAACAATTGGGAAACTTTCGTTTAATGAGGATTTCATTTTCGGGCAAGGACTAATCGAGGCTGTCGCTTTGGAAGAAAGTGCAATTTATCCACGAATCATCATGGGACAAGCTGCGCTTGATTATATTTTACAGCCCCATTTTGTGCAACAAAGTGATTTGAAGAAAGCTTGTGAAATTGAAAGTCGTGCTCATTCTGGTGCGTATATCTCTGATATAGATCTTGCGTTTTGCAACTCTATTATGCCTGCTGTGAATATGGAGAAATTCTATTTGCAATGGAGAGAACATCTCCTTCTCCCCACCATTGATGGAGCGGTTGCTTTGAATTATCTATATTGTCTAAACGTCAACAGTATGTTTGACCAGACCACTATAGTGCAAATGCTGGACTTCTTGAAAACATTTTCACCAAAGGACTACCAAAGGTTGTGTAACCTTAGCCCTAACCAGAAACATCGGCTTGAACAGCACAAGGATCGTGTCATTCAAAAAATCAAAGAATTTGGGAAATACGATAATTTAGACGTATCTAATGTAAAAGAAGCTGGTATCAGGGAACATATCTTAAAAAAATATTTATGGGTGCTGACATTTCACAATTATGTATGTATGATATATGGTATTTCGAATTGTATGATTAAATCAGGAAGTACATGTGACATTCGTTTTATGCGGATGACCACAGAAATTTTTGAAGATGACTCACCTGGAGTGAAACAACAGAATGGGAACTGATATGAATAATGGTCTCTGTTGATATTTTGGAAAGATATTGATAAAACGAAGAAAATGTACTCAACGGTCAAGAGGGGTGAATATAGATGAGAGATAGACGCGCCCATTCAGTCTTATTCGGTTTCGATTTCCAAGTAAATGCTGCAATTGTATTAATGCTCGAAAACATCAAGGAGTTGAGCTCTTTACGCTTAGAAGGAAACGAAGAGGACATTGAACTCACGTTGGAAGGCAACCGAAAAATTTTGGTACAGGCAAAATCTGTTGAAAATGCTAGCTCAGATTTTTCTAATGTGCGAGCAAATTTAAAAAAAGCACTTATGACTCTTTCTGAGGGTGCTCAGAAGGTGGATGCGAAACAGCTAATATTTATTACAAACTCTCCTAATCCATTCAATGACCAATATTCCAGAAGTATCTTTTGGGGGCCTACACGCAGACCATTTTCAACCTTGCCTTCGTCTGCCCAAGAAATAGTCATAGGATACCTGAGCACAATAGCTGTTCCTCTTGATCCACAGAAATTCATAGTTCAGGTGTTCCCTTTTGAAACGGACGATGAAACTGAACGCTATAAAGCCGTGATGCAGGCTACTAATGACTTCATTGGCAGTCTCAACGCCAACACATCACCAGGTTTGGGGAAGAAGCTTCTACAAGTTTGGCACAACAATATTTTTATAAATGGTAGCAAAAAAGATGCGACTATTCATTTGAACAAGAAAAATATTATTTGGCCCATTATCGTTTTAGAAACAGATATATCTCGGTGCGAAGAAAGCTTTACTGAACAATTTGACGCCGGAGTATATGATGAAGTTGTTCATCTGTATGGCAAAACAATTGACTCCTGCTGTGAGCGAGTTGATTTCTTTGCACGAGTGCTTTACGACTACAACCAATTTTCATGTAGCAAGAAACCTATGGATAAATGCCTAGAGTTCGTCAATTGCTCGTGGGAGGACTATAAATCGGAATTTGCCGTTCCCGGAATTGACAATGAAACTTTAGAGGCGTTAACAAAAACCGTCCTTTATAATGTTGTCCGCAGGCGCATTATTATCAACAAAATAAAGCAGGGGGTGAATCTATGATCTTCTGTTCTATTCATATCAAAGAAGGAATGGCTGAACGAACTTTCAATTTCTCAAAGGGTGTAAATCTAATTTTTAGTAAAGAAAACAGCAAAGGGAAGACTACATTGCTACGTTTCATGCTATACTCCCTGGGATATAGTATTCCGAGTACACGGAAAATCAAATTTGACCATTGCGAAGTCGTAGCCCAGATCTATTGTGATGGAATCGGTGATATGAGACTCTCACGTTTTCACAATGATTTTATTGAAGTAATGGTTAAGAGTGAGAAAAAGACCTACATTTTGCCAGACCAGCTACACGAACTTCACAGCATTATTTTCGGAACTGAAAACCAGAATGTTCTGAATAATATCCTTGGGGCTATTTATGCTGATCAAGAAAAAGGATGGACACTTCTGAATCGCGGAACAGCTATCGGTAGTATTAGGTTCAATATCGAGGAACTGATTCGGGGCCTTTCTGGTTGTGATTGTAATGATCTAATTTGTAGTGAAAAACAATTAGAAAGAGAACTTGGAAAGTATCGACAATTGTTCAGCGTTGCCAAATATCGCGAAAGTATTATGGCCGAAAGTGGTACGCTTGCCGCAGACAATTATACCGTTGAGTCCGCTGTGGCTGTTTCGCAACTTTTAATCCAGCAAAATGCTCTTCAGAGTGAACTAAAGCGTATTGATAAAACCCTTACAGATAATAAGCGCATTCGCCATTATGTGGCAGAAATGAAGCTGATGATTCAGTTGCCTGATGGTACAACTGTACCTGTTACAGCAGAAAATATTGTGGGCCTATCCGATACAATTGACTTTTTGGTCGCCAAAAGGAAGATGATTTCCTCTGATTTGCGTTCTGTTATGCATCAGCTCTCAGGGATACAAAAGGAACAACACACAGAGGAAGAGCAACTAGCATTTTTCAAATCTGAAAGTCTACTTGAAGTATTTGATAAAAAAATTGCTGCTGTTCCAATTGATGCTATTGCTATCAGTAAAGAGATAAAGCGACTAGAAAAAACATTGAAGGCCATCCGTAAAGAGATATCTGATAAAACAAAATCTGACACAGGGGTCACAAAATCGCTTTATGAGAACATGGTGAAGTTTGCGACAGAATTGGGAGTCGGTAACAGTGAATCGATAGCAACTTCTTATCTTTTTACTTCCAATTTGAAGGAATTGTCCGGTGCAGTCTTGCATAAAACTGTGTTTGCGTTCCGTTTAGCATATATCATTGAGATAGAAAAACATCTGGGAATCAAACTTCCAATCATTTTGGACTCTCCAAGTGGAAAAGAAGTGGATCAAGCTAATATTCAGCTAATGGTCAATATTCTTAAAAGAGATTTTTCTGATAACCAGATTATTATTGCATCTATCTTCCAGTATGATTTTAACTCTGTTAATATTATAGAGATAAACAACCGTCTAATTGAATAATTCTAAAAATGATAAGACAGCAATTCCTAAATTTTCAAGATGGAAAAGAGAAAAGTAATGCTTTTTAATACTCAGATTAGTAAGCCAACCGGTGCGGTTTTAGCGAAAAATATTTTTTAGTATAAGTTGCTTGCAGACAATCAACTTGCATAAAATCGGAAAGTCGAAAATCGCCGAGCCATTCCAGGGCAGGTGGGTCAAACCGCCTGTCCCATTGCATTTGCCAAGGCGAGGATGGTCGTTGTCGATAAGGTAGAATAAATTTCGCAAAAAGAAAGACACGGTTTGCAGACTCGGGT
>CANDBG010000028.1 GCA_947382875.1 uncultured Oscillibacter sp.
AACACAAGATCGCCGGGCTGAAGCTCGCTGATGCTGTATACCCGCGTGCCCAGGCCGCTCTGCCACTGACTCGTGGCGCTGTGGGGCAGGGAGTAACCGGCCTTCTTGTAGACATACATGGTGAAGCCGGAGCAGTCAAAGCCTTTGGAGGATGCGCCGCCGTACACATAAGGAACGCCCAGATACTGGCTGGCAATGCTTACGATGCCGCTGTTCGCGCCGCTGGATTTGGTGTTCGTCAAGTTCAGGAAATCGCTGCGGACGTAGCCGCTGCCATATGTATCAGAAGTTACGGAGTACCAGCCGTCGACCAGGCCGGTCACGTCCAGCACATCGCCCTCTTTCAGGGAGGCCAGAACCACACTTTCCGTAGTAGCGCTGTCCCGCAGGTTCACGCTCTGGCAATTCACGCGGCCATAGCTCTTGCACTCGGTACCCTCGTTGATTTGCAGGTAATCGGCGGAAACAAAACCAGTGTTGCCGTTATAGGAAACCGCGTACCAGCCCTCAGTGGAGTCGTCCAGGACAGCCACCGTCACACCCTTTTCCAGCTGCGTCACCACAGAGGACTCGGTGGTCGGTTCCGACCGCATCCGTAAGCCTGCGCCGGTGGTCACGCCGGTGGAAATGGCAATACCATCCTCCGCTGCGAACGCGGAGATGGACAAGAGCAGCATGGCAATGGTGAAAATCACCACAAATTTCGCGGTTTTTCCTGTAAAACGTATCATTGGTAAAAACATCCTTTCCAGATCATTTGTGTAAGCGGAGGAGTTGCGGGCCGGTTCAGATTTTACCGGCCAGCGCGCGGTTCAGCCATACCTCGGCGAAATCCATCGCGGCGTAGAGGCTGTCTTTTTCGCTCCGTTTGACGATGCGCTCCCGGGAACGAAGTTCCGGGTCCGTCAGCTGCAATTGAATGGAAACCTTTGTCGCAAGTTCCATATCCTGCACTTTTTTCGTTTCCAGAACCTGCATCATGATGATATATTTCTCTGCCATCGTTCCGTAATAAATCAGGCTGCCGGCCCGACGGAGCGGATGGCCTCGATAAACAAGACCTTCGGTTTTAGTGTTTTTGCTTCCAGCCATGAAAACCCTCCCTTGAAGTTTGTAACCAAATTGTAACATCTTTTTAACCTTTTGTCAACAAAATCCACCAGAAAACTTATTGGTTATTTTCACGGAAAAACAGACGCATTTTCCTCCACATCTACACAAAATACACAAAAACCGGCAGAAAACCATCCATGCGCCCTCTGGCGCAGGACGGGTTTCCGCCGGTTTTGCTTTGAAAAGAGATACAAAGCTGTAACTATTTTGTTACTGGCCCAGATATTTCCGCACCAACACCTGTAACAATTCGTCCCGGTCAATCTTGCGGATCAGGGTCCGGGCGCTGTTATGGTTTGTAATATAGGTGGGGTCTTCGGACAGGATATAACCGACAATCTGGTTGATCGGGTTATAGCCCTTTTCCTCCAAGGCCCGATAGACGGTGGAGAGAATCTGGTGAATCTCCGCATCCTTTTCCATTGCGAGACTGAATTTCCTGGTGAAATCGTCCATCCGAACACCACCTTCCTTTCGCTTTCTACGGTCTAGTATACTCGATTTTTGCCGGACTGTAAAGAGCTAAACGCGGATTTTTATGAAAGATTTATACTTTCCGCTTACCGCAGCGTCACGCCATGCGCGGATTTCAGCAGTTCCAGAATGCCTTGTACGTCCTCGTCGGCCTCCTGGGCGGTGAGGCTGCGGTCATCGGCCCGGAGCTCCAGGCGGAACGCGACGCTCTTTTTGTCCTCCGGAATGCCCTGGCCGGTGTAGACGTCGAACAGCTCCACTTTTTTCAGCAGGCCCTTCGCGCCGCGGCGGATGCATTCTTCCAGATAACCGACCGACAGGTTCTTCCGGCACACCAGGGCGATGTCACGCGTCACCGCCGGGAAACGGGGCAGGGGCTGATAGACCGGCGTGCCGTCCATGTAGGCAAGCAGCTCATCGAAATACAGCTCGGCGGCGTAAAGCTCGCAGCCGACGCCGTAGTTCTCCGCCACCTTCGGGTGAATCTGGCCCATGCCGCCCAAGAGTTCGTCGCCGCTGTAAATGCGGGCGAAGCGTCCGGGATGGTAAGAGCAGTCGGGGATTTCCGGCCCGAAGTTTACATCCTTTATGCGCAGGCCCGTCAGCACCGCTTCGACGGCTCCTTTCAGGTCGTAGAAGTCCATTTCGCCGTATGCGCCTAGCGTCAGCACCTTGGGCTCGTTCGCCATGCCGGAACCGTCCTTTTTGGCCAGATAGACCCGGCCAAGCTCATACAGCCGAACGGCTTTGTTCCGGTAGCGGTAATTCCGCGCCAGGATTTCCAGCATGGAGGGCAGCGTGGTTGTACGCATGATGGACGTGTCTTCGCCCAGCGGGTTCAGAATCCGCATGGAATCCCGGTAGGGAGAATCCGCCGGAAGATTGATTTTATCATAGTAGGTCGGGCTGATGAACGAATACGTGATAATCTCGCTGTAACCGGCGGCGCGGCACAGCTCCCCCGCCTTGTTTTCCGCTTTCTGAACCGGCGTCCAGCCGCCCCGCACCGTGTCGCCCCGCATGAGGGTATCCGGAATGTTGTTGTAGCCGTGGAACCGCGCCACTTCTTCCGCCAGGTCGGCCATACCCTCCACGTCGCCGCGCCAGGACGGCACCTGAATCATGCCGCGCTCCTTTGTGGTTGTGAAGCCCACCTTTTGCAGAATGGTATACATCTCGTTTTCCGAAACGTTGGTGCCCAGAAGCGCGTTGATTTTCTCCGGTTCCACTTTCAGCGTCCGGGTCTCCGGGACGTAATTCAAAATATCGATCACGCCGTCGACGACTTCGCCGGCCCCCAGTTCCTCCACCAGCTCGCAGGCCCGGTTGACGGCCGGTAAGGTGTTCAGAATGTCCAGGCCCTTTTCGAATTTGGCAGATGCCTCCGTCCGCATTCCCAGAGCCAGGGCTGTTTTACGGATGCACGCGCCGTCGAAGTTGGCGGACTCGAAGACCACATCGACGGTATCCTCTACGATTTCGCTGTTCTGTCCGCCCATAATGCCCGCCAAGCCTACGGCGCGGGTGTCGTCGGCAATGACCAGCATGTTTTCCGTCAGCCTGCGGACGATTCCATCCAGCGTGGTGATTTCCTCGCCGGTCCGGGCGCGGCGCACGATGATCTTTCCGCCCTGCACATAGCGGTAATCAAAGGCGTGCATCGGCTGGCCGTATTCCAGCATGACGTAGTTCGTAATATCGACAATATTGTTGATTGGCCGTACGCCCATGTTCCGCAGCCGTTCCCGCATCCACGCCGGAGACGGCGCAATTTTTACGTTCCGTACCATGCGCGCCGTGTAGCGGGGACACAGGTCCGGGTCGGGCGTCTCTGCATCCAAAAGCTCCGGGAGCGTCCGGGCAAGGGGATTGTCCGCGTCCTCCGGGCAGCCTTTCACGACTGGCTCGTGCAGCTTGAGAGGCTTGTCGAACGTCGCCGCCGCTTCCCGCGCCAGACCGATTACCGACAGGCAGTCAGGCCGGTTGGGAGTGATTTCAAACTCAACGACGTGATCATCCGCGCCGATAACAGGCCGGATATCGTCGCCAGGCTTGCAGTTTTCATGCAGGACGAAAATACCGTCGTCGATGCAGTGAGGGAACTCTTTCTGGTCCGCGTGGAGGTCCGCCAGGGTGCAGATGCTCTGGGATTTGGTGTTGTAGGCCACCAGATCCCCCTTATGAATGTTCTGAATCCGGACATTGTGGACGTTTCCCGTCCCCTCGCCCCAGTTCAGGCAGAACGTCCAACAGCCTCCGCCGTTGTTCATGATTTGAAGGACCTCCGCGGCCACCACCGGCCCGAAAATCTTGTGTCCGGGCTGTACGTCCGCCGGGATCGACGGCTTTTCCGGGTTCAACGGTTTGTAATCGTTCAGCAGCGCGGCGGCGGTGATGACCCCATACGGATAATCATGTTCCGCTGTGAGGTTCAGCTCTTTCAGGGAACACATCATGCCGTCGGAGAGAACGCCGCGCAGCTTGCCGCTGTGAATTTCCTTGCCGCCGGGCAATACCGCGCCGTCCCGGGCAACCGGAACCAAATCGCCTTCATGGATATTCCATGCGCCGGTGACAATCTGTACTGGCTCTTTCTCCCCTACATCTAATTGACAAATCCACATATGGTCCGAATCCGGATGCCGCTCCATGGACTTGACACGGCCCACGACCACCTTTTGTATTTCTTTTCCCAGGTCCTCCGTGACCTCCACCTTGGAACCCGAAAGCGTCATGGCTTCCGCGAAAGCCCGGTCGTCGATGGTCCTTGTATCTGTGAATTCCTGTAACCATTTACGGGATAACTTCATCTTGCAAACTCCTCTTTTCTACGAAAGTCATATATCAATCCCAGGCGATTTCCCCGCCTTCTTCGCGGACAATTCGGCAGAGTTCTTCTGCATTCCCGGTCAGGTCCCGGATGATCTTCTCGAAACGCGCTGCCCGGGCTTCGTTTTCCGGACTCATCGTCCAATAGGCCACGTACATCCCCGCTTCCGGGTCGGTTTTCATGCCCGTCAGGATATCCGGGTCATGCTTTGCGAGGTAGTAAGCGAAAAACGCCTCCCAGTTGTAGCCGTTCATATAGGCGTCCGGACAGGCTTCCTCCATTTTCTGGCCGATGGAGAAAAGCGGTTCGTCCTCGGCGCCGAGGCACACCTCCACATAATTTTCCAGCTTGAGAATCTTTACAAAATCGGACATACGGCGGTTTCCTCCTTAAAATTGTTCCAGGAATCGAATGTCATTCTCAAAAATCAGACGCATATCGCTGATTTTATACTGTCCCAACGCCAGACGGTCCAGGCCGAAGCCAAAGGCAAAACCGGAATATTCCTCCGGGTCGACGCCGCAGTTCCGCAGCACCTTCGGATGCACCATACCAGCGCCCAGCAGTTCAATCCAGCCCTCGCCCTTGCAGGTGGAACAGCCCGTGCCGCCGCATTTGTGACACTGAATGTCCATTTCACAGCTCGGCTCCGTGAAGGGGAAATGGTGCGGACGGAAACGGGTCTGCGTATCGGGACCGTAGATTTCACGAATGATGGTGTTCAGCGTGCCTTTCAGGTCCGCCATGGTGATGCCTTTGTCGACTACAAGCCCCTCCACCTGATGGAACATCGGGGAGTGGGTGGCGTCCACCTCGTCCTTGCGGTACACCCGGCCCGGAGAGATCATGCGAATCGGAACGCCGTGGGTCTCCATGGCCCGGATTTGCACCGGCGAGGTCTGGGACCGCAGCAGAACGGACGAATCTTCCGTCAGATAAAAAGTATCGGTCCAGTCGCGGGAGGGGTGATTTTCGGGGGCGTTGAGCTTCGTGAAGTTGTATTCGGCCTGCTCAATCTCCGGACCATCGAAGATTTCAAAGCCCATGCCGATGAAAATTTCCTTGATATCATCCAGCACAGCGTACATTGGGTGTTTGTGTCCCTGGGCCGCTTTTCTGCCCGGAATCGTTACGTCCAGCGTCTCCGCTTCCAGACGCGCCGCCAACGCCCGCTCCGACACCACCGCCGCTTGGGCCTCGATGGCCTTTTCCACGCTGGCCCGGACTTCGTTCGCCAGCTGTCCGATCACGGGCCGCAGCTCCGCCGACAAACCGCCCATCTGTTTCAATACGGCAGTCAGCTCGCCCTTTTTGCCCAGGTATTTGACCCGCAGGCTTTCCAAATGCGCTGCGTCCACCGCGCCGCCGATGGACTCCAAGGCCCCTTTGCGAATGGCTTCCAATTGCTCTTTCATCTGCTTAACTCCTTTTCATTTGGATATCTTTTGCGCCCTTTTGCACCTTGCGTTGGGTGTCAGTCGAACCAGGTTTCCCAGTGTTCGGCTTTCTCCGCCGCAAAACACATCGCGATTTGTTCCCGGGTGTTTTTCTCCTCCGCCAGCTCGGGAAGTTCTTCCAGAGCAAAATACCGGCTCTCCGTGGTTTCCGTGTTGGGCTGGAAGCGTCCGCCTTCTGCAGTGCATCGCACGAAAATTTTGCAGACCTTCCAGGGGTATATTGGACGATTATGCTTCTCCCGGTCCTGGACCGCTATGACGAAATCGGCGGCTGCTTCCAGCCCCGCCTCCTCCCGGACTTCTTTTATGGTGTTCTCCTTCACCGACCGGTTGACCTCCACCCAGCCGCCCGGCAAGGACCATTTTCCGCTGCGCTCCCGCACCAGAAGGATTTTTCCATCCCGGAAGATGGCGGCGCGGGTGTCGAGCTTTGGGGTTTGATAGCCGGTTTCACTGCAAAAGAGTTCCCGTACTTTTTCAACCGGAAACTCGGACTGATTCGCCAGCATCTCCGCGGAAATCTCCCGCAGACGTTCGTAACGTTCCTTGTCAAAGGGGTCCTTCGCATAGTACAGACCCGCCTGGGCCATGCTTTGCAGCTCTACCGCCCATTGCAGCCATTTTGCATTCTGTTCCAATTGCTCCATGTTCCGCCTCCTTTTCTGCGAAAAAGAAAAACCCTTCGTCCCATGCGACGGGACGAAAGGCAAACCTTCCGCGGTACCACCCAAATTCGCGCCCCTGCTTTGGACGCGCACTCTTTACCCGGATAACGGCGGGTCTCCGGTCATGTCTCCATGACGGCTCCCGGGCGAACCAAACGACACGCCGCGGACAGGCTTTCAGCCGGTGGCCTGTCCTCTCTTGGCGGCGCAAACACGTTATTTTCCCGTTCATCGCTGCTTTCAGCTTCTATTTATAACACACCTCCCGCCGGATTGCAAGAGGGAATTCCATTTGAAACGTCCGCCCCCGCACACGGAGGCGGAAACGCCCCCTCCTTGGTGACATTGGCTTTCACAGGAAAAGGGCGGACACATGTCCGCCCTTACGGCCGCCCGTTTCAGAAGTGCCGGGCGTTTTGAACTGCAAAACGGCCTATGGTAAAATCGGCGCAAAGGGGGAATGCCTTATGAATCCGCTGCGGAATTATTTGTTGAATTTTGGACGGATAACCGTACAAGCCAGGCGGAAACAGCGTTATTTTATTTTCAGAGTGAACCAGGTGTCGTAGGAAAACGCGCCGTTACCGCTGCGGAAAGACCAGTCTGTATAATCCGCAATGTTATAAGGATAAAACATGCTCTCCACGCCCAGAGATATCGCGACCATCTCTTCCGCTAAATACCGCTGACTTTCATCCGCTGCCGCCGCGTATTCCTCCGGGTTTTTGGAGTCAATGATTTTCGAGAAAATTTCGACGTATTCCGGAGTGTCGTTCGTACCATTCCAGGTCAGCGTACCGTCCGAACCGGCCTTTTCAACCAAGCCCTGGTTCACCGTGTCAATAATCGCCACGCCTTGCGAACAGGACGTAATCGCGATCTGAAAGTCCTTGTTCTGACTGAACCGCGCCTTCCAGGCGTCCGAATTCGATACGTTTTCATCCAGATAGGCGTTCAAGCCCACGTTTTGCAGGTCCCGCACCACCACTTCCGCCAAACGCTGGTACAGCGTCCCCTTTGACGCGCTGTACGCCGGACTGACCATGATCCGCATTTCCGCGCCGTCCCGGTTTTCCCGGAAGCCGTCCCCGTTTTGGTCCGTGTAGCCCGCCGCGTCCAGAAGACGCTTTGCCTCCTCCACGTCCTGACAGTTTGCCGGCAAATCCTCTGCGTACCCGATATTGCCCGGCGAAATCACACCCCTGCCTCCCGGCACGCAGTACTCGCCGCCGTTCGCCGCGGCCAACAGCTCATAGTCCAGGGCGCTGTATACCGCCTTGCGAAGCTCCAAATCCTGCGTCAGAGTGTCTTTGAAGTTGAATTCCAGAATCGGACTTCCCAGGTTGACCTCCTCGCCAATGTCCAGCCCGTCCAGGCCCTGCAAGGCCGGGACATATACGCCCGCAAGTCCCGCAGCATACTGGAACATACAGTCAATCTCCCGGTTCTTGTACGCCATGACCACACTCTCCGGGCTCTCGTACAGGTGAAATGCAATCCGCTTCACGCTGGGCGCGCCTTCGTGGTAGTCCTCGAAACGATTGAAATAGGCAATTTTCGCCTCGCTGTCATAGGATTCGTACACATACGGGCCGCAGCCAATCATCGCCTCTTTGCCCGTGAACGACTTCAGGTCCTCCACACCTTCCCAAATGTGCTTCGGGTAAATGACGCAGCCCGCGCTGGACATGATCATATGACGCAGAAATACATACGCGCACGAGCTCTGCATATTTACCCGGATGCTGGTTTCGTCCAGAACCTCCACGTCCTTCATATACCGCAGGGCAACCGACGGTTTCAATACGTTCAGCCACAGATTCAAACTGAATTCGATGTCCTCCATGGTTAACGGTTCGCCGTCGTGCCAGCGGATGCCGTCCTTGAAATAAAACGTGACGGCGGTTCCGTCTTCCGCAATCTCATACCGCTCGCACAGACACGGTACAACCTCGTTGTTCGCGTCATAACGGACCAGATTTGCGTACATAAAACTGTCGTAGCTCAAATATTTAATCAAATCGCAGTAGGGGCTTTCTACATCGAACTCGTAAATGCACCCTACGTTCAGCAGCTCTACTTCTGACCCGGAGACGGACGCGGCGTCCGGCGGTGTCTGACTTTCTTCCGGCGATGCGTCCGGTGAAGCCCCGCCCTCCTCCGACGGCGAACCGCAGGCCGCCAGGGAGACCATCAGCGCAATGCACAGCGCAAGTCCGAAAAATCGCTTCCATAGTTTCATTTGTATCATCCTTTCTTTTCACGCCCGTCCCGCAGGGACAGAAAACAAAATACCGTCAGACTGATACACGCCGCCGGCGGCAGATACCACCACCAATAGCCGTTGAGTATGCCGCCCGCCCGGAAGGCGTCGTTCAGAATCGTTCCCCAGCTTTTGCTTGTCAGAGGACCCAAGCCCAGATAGCTTATGCTGGTTTCCGTCAGAATCGCCGACGCAACCGACAAGATGCCTTTGGTAAAAATCAATTCTTTCAGGTTCGGCAGAAGATGCCGCGTAATTGTATATAATGATCCACAGCCCATCGTACGGCAGCTGCGCAAAAAGCCCATTTCCCGCAGCTGCATCGCACGCGCCCGAACTACACGGGCCGTACCGGCCCAGCTGGTGAGGCAAATGCATAGGATCAAATTCCATACGCTGCGCTTCAAAAAAACCGACAGCACAATCACCAGCGGCAGCGACGGCACCGCTAACGCCATGTTGATCAATACCGTCGCACAGCGGTCAGCCCAGCCCCCGAACCACGCCGCGCACGCGCCGAAAAAACTTCCGAAGGCCGTCGTAACCAGCGCCGCCGCGACGCCAACCAGCAAAGATGTTCTTGCGCCGTAAAGCAATTCGCTTAGTATGTCCTGGCCGACGTCGTTTGTCCCAAGGGGATGCGCCCAGCAGGGCCGCAGAAAGGGAACCGTCATTTCCCACGGGTCCCAGGGGGCGAGCTGCCCCGCAAATACCGCCGTCAGAAGCAGTACCGCCAGCGGCCAGACTCGTTTGCGCCATTTACCCTTCATCCCAGACTCCATCCCGTATCCGCGGGTCAAACAATGCGCACAGAACGTCCGACAGCAAATTGCTTAACACGACGCATACCGTCAAAACCAACAGGCTTCCCTGCAAAACCGGGTAGTCGTTCCCGTTGATGGCTTTGTAGACCAGCAGGCCCATACCGTCCCAGTTGAAAAGCCGTTCCAGCATCATCGAGCCGGACACGATCAGGCCCAGCTGCATCGTATACACTGCAATCATTGGAACCGCCGCGTTCGGAAGCACGTGACAGAACAAAATTTGTGCGCTCCGCACCCCCTTCGCACGGGCCGTCAGGGTGTAATCGGCTTCCCTGGCTTCCAGGACGCCGCTGCGCATCAGGGGAATATTATAGGATAATTTGCTCAGCGTCAGCACCCCCGCCGGAAGTGCCATGTGCCATAGGGCGTCTTTTGCATAAGCCGCGCCGGTGAGTCCGCCGCTGCTGATTCCCCCAGTGGGCGCCCAGCCCAGCCAGAAGCAAAATATCATCAGACCCAGCATTCCCAGGCAGTAGCCCGGAATGGAATAGATAACCAGGGATATCCCTGAAATCCAGCGGTCCAGACGGCTCCCGGCCTTCCAGCCCGCCGCCGCGCCCAGTACGATCCCCAACGCCCCCGCCAGCACCACCGCGGGCAGAATCAGACGAAACGTCCGCGCCAGACGCTGAAGAATCAGCGTCAGAACCGGTACGCCGTTTTTGTAGGACTGTCCCAGGTCTCCGCGGGCCAGATGAAACAGGTACGTCCGGTATTGCTGAAACAGACTTCCGTCCAGGCCGTACGCCGTTTCCAGTTCCGCCAAAACCTCCGGATGCGCCGTGGTCAGATACAGATAATCTTCCTCGCCGACAAGATGCTCCAATGGGTCCCCCGGCATGAAGCGTATTAGAAAAAAGTTGAAGCTGGCGACAAACCAGATGGTCAGCGCGTACACCAAAAGCCGCCCGCCGTAACGTATAACATGGTTTCCGCTCATGCCCCGACCTTCTCCTCCTTTACGACGGACCCGTTTTCCAGAAAATAACAGCGGCTGCACAGGCAGCGCATCACCGCCGGGTCGTGGGTGATGAACAGATATGCGGTCCGATGCTGCCGTTGGTAATCCCGCAGAATTTGCAGAACCTGCGCCCGCGATACGGCGTCCAGCATGCTGACCGGCTCGTCGAGAATCAGCAGCTTCGGGGCCATGGACATAACCCGCGCCAGCGCCGCCCGCTGAAGCTCGCCGCCGCTCAAGGCTCCCGGACGCCGGGAAAGGTGTTCTTCGTACAACCCCACCTGCGCCAGCCGTTGGACGAACTCCGCCTCATCAAATGGAACTTTATGGATGCGGTACGGCTCCAAAAGGCTCTGCCGCAGGCTCCACAGCGGGTCAAACGCCTCCTCCGGGTGCTGGTACACCATCTGCACCGTCCGCCGCAGCTCGCCGCGAAACGGATAACGTACAATTTCACCGTTCCAACGCAGCGTGCCGGAGTTCACGGGCAAAATACCGGCGAGCAAATTCGCAAGTGTAGTTTTTCCGCTGCCGCTTTTTCCAAAAATCCCCACCGTTTCCCCGGCATCCAGATGAAGATCCGTCTCATGCAGCGTAAAGCCCCCCGCGGAATACCGCTTTGTCAGCTTACTCGCTTCCAGCAGCATACCAGCACCGCACCTGCCTTTCTCCAAACTGTAAAAGAGGCGGAGATTTTCCGCACGCGTCTCCCGCCTCCGGACACCGTTCCGCAAACCGGCACCCCAAGCCCCCGTAATCCCGGTGGGACGGCGCGAAGCCTTTGGCGCTCTGAAACCCGTGCTCCGGCAAAGAACGAATCATGCTCTTTGCGTACGGGTGAAGCGGGGCGTCGAAAAACGCAGCAGCAGGCGCGGTCTCCACGATTTGCCCTGCGTACAGAACCGAAATGCGCTCCCCGACGGCCCGCGCAAATTCCAGATCGTGCGTCACGCACAGAAGGGCCGTCCCCGGAAACTGCCGGAACCGCCGCGCCACTTCCTCCCGCCGGTCCGTGTCTAACCCCTTGGTTGGTTCGTCGGCTAAAAGGAGTTCCCCGCCCGCGATGGTCCCCATCGCCACCAAAACGCGCTGGCGCATTCCGCCGCTGAGGCGGTGCGGGTATTGCCGCGCCCAGTATTCCGGACTTTGAAAATCCAGCTCCCGCAGCGCCTCCACTGCCGCCGCAAGTGCTTCCTTCCGGCTCGCGCCGCGGTGGACTTGCAGCGGTTCGCCGATTTGACGTCCAATTTTCATCAGCGGGTTCAGACTTCCCGCGCCGTTTTGCGGAATGTACGCGATTTCACGCCCGCGGATTTTGGCATATTCCGTTTCCGGAAGTCCGGCCAATTCCCGGTTTTTCCAGAAAATATGGCCTGTGATTTCTCCGCCGCTCAAGCCCAGCAGGCTTGTCAGCAGCACGCTTTTTCCGCTGCCGGTTTCCCCGATGAGCACATGACGTCCGCCCTTTTCCACTTCCAGCGACACCTTGTCCACCGGCTGTATGACGCCCCCGGCGGTGGGAAATGAAACGGATACCGATTCCAGTTTCAGCATAACGGAAAACCTCCCGCGGTCTGTTTTTGGAAACAACCGCAGAAAAGCCCCCGCTTTCCGATGAAAAGCGAGGGCCGGGCGACACAAAACCAAGCCGGAGGAAACAGCAATCTCCCCAGGCTGTGCCGGACAGGGTGCTTTCTTCGGAAGTGACCTATCCACGCCGCGGACAGCAGGTTTCCTGACTTACGGGTCTTCACTTCCCCCGCCTTCTCGCGTTCGCAATGGCTCTTGGGGGCGGCTCGCCGCTTACAGTGACCGGATCGTTCGGGATTTTCACCCGATTCCCTATTATCCCCTCGCCTGAAAGCGGGGGCACTGTCCGTAGGTATTTCCTTTTTTTCACATTATATAACCAAGGGGTTGTTTTGTCAAGCGTTTTCGTGTTCGCCTGTTCCCCTGTGACCCGGTCATTTGAAAAGGACAGGCAGACACGCAGATCTGCCCCTGCATCGCGCTTGCAAAGGCTTCGGATATCCTGTATAATTGGGTTTGGCAACATCTTACACAAACGAAAAAATGGAAACGAGGTGCGGTAACTATGGCGATCAATTGGGATTTGCAGGCGGTGGAGGTTCTGGAAAAGCTCGGCTGTACCGGAAGCGGCGGACAGAAATATCTGGAAGAATTTCAGCAGGAAAACGGTGTGAAGCTCCCGGAAACGCTGTATACGTTTCTTTGCGCTGCGTGGCGCAGCCCCCTGCTCCGTACGGCGGACATTTGGACATACTCAGCGGAAAACCGGCCCATGATGTACTTTCTCTACGAGGAAGTTGACGAAATGATTGAATCCGACCATGAATATTGGGAGGAAGACCCGCAGGAATACGAGGACAACGATTATTATAAGATGTGGAAACTCCCGCGTGAGGACTGGGGGACGGTCGTTCCGAACTACCTGGAAATCGGCAGCGACGCCGGCGCGGGCGTGGTGGTTTTCGGCATCCGGGCCGACGAGCTCTCCAAGACCGACCCGCCGGTTTATATGCAGCACGAGGCCGACCCGATTACGCTCTGGAATCCCATCAGCGACTCGGTGTCGGAATACGTCATGCAGGTTTTGTGCGACGTGTTAGTCTGTTCCGAGTACCACACCGCGAAAGGCGTCCTGGAAAAGACGGGCTGGAAGTTCCGGGAATTTCACCGGTCCCTCCGGGGCCTGCCGGAGTGCGGTACGCCGGAAGAGGGAACCGCGTTTCTGCAAGAACGTGGAATTGACATTTCCAACGTCAGAAAGCACCGCTCCCTGTATGGCGTGGACGCTTACATCTGCTGCGGCTGGGAGGAAGACACGCAAACCCTTTACATCATCAAAGAGGATTTGGGCGCCCCGGAACAAAATGCCCTGGCGGTCTACACAAAAGCGTGAAAAAAGAGCGTCCGGCCGGACGCTCTTTTCTTACTCGATTTCAAGATGCACCGACTCATGGTATTCCGGCTCCACGATGCCGGGAATGGAAACGGCGTCGGTAAAGCGGACGTCGGGGACGAACGATTGAATCAGAGAAACGATGTACGGATGCGGCCGGTCGTCGGGACGGTCGGCCGCCTCGGAAATGACCGCAGTCTTTGGCCGCAGCAAATCCAGGAGTTTTTTCGTCGTCGATGCCAGCGACGCATGATGCGGCACCTTCAAAATGTCGCAGGGCGCAAGGGTATCGTTGTCCCACACGGCGGCGTACATATCCCCGCCCAGAACGATTTCCTTGCCGTGGTAGTAAAGCCTCTGGCGAAGACTGGAAATGTTCATGCACTTGCCCCAGCGCATGAGGTCATAACGGTTGCGTTCCCCGCGAAAAGCAGCGTCGTAAACGGCCTTTTGCCGGGCGTAAAGAGCGGGTTCGCCGGGAATGATATCCATACGCAGTTCCGGCGTCAGCTGAAGCGTTTCCACCGTTTGACAGGGCAGTTCCACCATTTCCGCAATCCGTCCGGGATGCTCCCGCAGCTGCCGGGCATACAAATCCACGCACCGCAGCAGATTGCGGGCCGCTTTCGGAAGCCCATTGTCACCGTCAGGTTCCAGAGGGCCGTTGTCCGCGGGCGGGATATAGCTGCTCAAAAGACGGTCTGCCTCAGCGGCTTCCAGCACTCGTCCCAAACTGCCGATATGGTCCCGGTGAAAGTGCGTAACCAGAAGGAGGTCCAGGTGAGAAATCCCATGTTTTTTCAGGAAATCTCCCGCATAAAGACGTTTCGATTTGGGGTCCGGCGGCCTGGGATGGTCGTCACGAATCAGGTTGTCGTGTCCGCAGTCCACAAGCATGGCGAATTTCTGCGTATCGTTTTCCAGCTCCCGCACCAGGATGGAGTCGCCGTTTCCGACGTTGATGAAGTCCAAAGCAAGCATATCCATACCCCCTGTTAAATTGCGCCCTTTTGTATACGATATCACAGAAACAGTCTGGTTGCAATGAAAAGGGCCCGGACGCGCCGCCAAATTTTTTTACTGAATTTTGGCAGTTTGCTCAACGCCTCCGCGCGACGTCGGACAATTTTCGTCCGGCTGCACACTTGGGGAAACGGTATTTGAAAAGGACGAGCGGGCACATAGGTCCGCCCCTGCACAAGATGGTGGATTTTTTGTGAAAGATGTGCTATGATAACGGGAAACGGTTCTTGAGCCTTTGGAAAGGAGGCTTTTATGGAGTTCTTTGCTGTTCTGACCGCTTTTCTTGCGGAACACTCCGTACTTTGCACCTGGTATACGGCATTTGTCCGATTTTTGTTTCCGGCGCTGGCGGTTCTGATTTTGCTGCGGGCCATCCGGTCACTTCTGCGCATTCCCCATACGCCGGAAACGTGGGGACAGCTCAGTTTGCCGAACGGGGCACCTATGCCCCTCACCCACTGGGAAAACATCATCGGACGGGGCCGCACAGCGGACATCCGGTTAAATTATCCCAGTATTTCCCGTCAGCACGCGGCGCTCTGCCGCGGCGCGGACGAAACCTGGACGCTGTATGACTTGGATTCAAAAGGCGGCGTACAGGTAAATGGAACATGGGTGGAAGGTGCGGCAGGCGTACGCATGGGCGACACCATCCAACTGGGAGGCGTACCGCTGTTGTTTTTGCCGCAGACCGCCGGAGAACGAAAGGAGATGCTGGAAAAACGTTGGGCGGAGCGTCCGGCGACGGTGTGGCCATCGTTTTTGTGGCTGACGATCTTCCAGATTTTAGCTTGCTTACAGCTCCTCATAGCGGCAGGTGATTCCGCTTCGCCGGTCATCCCGCTGGCCTTTTTGGGGCTGACGGCAGTGATGTGGCTGTATTATATTGTGCTGCGTCTCAGCCGCTGCGTGGGGTTTGAGATGGAGACCATCGCGTTTTTTCTCTCGACGCTCTCATTGGCTGTAACCGCGTCCAGCGCACCGGGCAGCTTGCTTAAGCAGCTTTTGGCGGTTTTGTTAGGATTGGCGTTGTTTTTGGTGCTGGGTCTGTTCCTGCGGGACTTGAGCCGTGTACAAAAAATCCGCTGGCTGATGGCGGCCATGGCGATTGGTTTGCTGGGCATTACGCTTTTGATTGGCAATTCCAAGTATGGCGCGGTGAATTGGATATCGGTAGGCAGTTTTTCGTTTCAGCCCTCGGAGATTGCGAAAATATGTTATATATTTGCCGGTTCCGCGACGTTGGAGCGGCTTTTTCACAGACGAAATCTCACGTTGTTCATTGTGCTGACGGGCATATGTATAGGCTGTTTAGGGTTGATGAGCGACTTCGGCACCGCGGCGATTTTTTTCGTAACATTTCTGGTAATTGCATATCTGAGGTCCGGCGATTTTGCAACGTTGTCTTTGATTTGCGGCGGAGCGGTATTCGGGGCGGGAATTATTGTGAAGTTCAAGCCGTATATTTTGAGTCGGTTTGCGTCCTGGGGCCACGCCTGGGAAGCGGCGTCCACAACGGGATATCAGCAGACGCGAACAATGTCGGCGGCGGCGTCCGGGGGCTTGCTGGGTATGGGCGCCGGGGAAGGCTGGCTGCATCGGATTGCGGCAGCGGACACCGATTTGGTATTTGGGATGTTATGTGAGGAATGGGGTTTGATCATTGCGGTGTTGGCGGTTGTGTCGATTGTGACGCTGGCGTTTTTCACGGTACGGGCGTGTCATGTAGGGCGGTCGAGTTTTTATACGATTGCGGCGTGTGCGGCTGGATCGCTGTTAGTGTTTCAGACGTGTTTGAATGTATTTGGGTCAGTGGATTTGCTTCCTTTGACAGGTGTAACGTTTCCGTTTGTATCGAACGGCGGGTCTGCGATGATATCCGCCTGGGGCCTGCTTGCGTTTCTGAAAGCCACTGACACCCGTGAAAACGCCAGTTTCGCAATCCGGCGTCAAAAACTGCGCTCCACTACGCCCAGCTAAAGCCGGGCACCGGCGTCGAAAACTGCACTTCGCTACGCCCGGCTAATGCCGGGCATCCGTTCCGTTCCGTTTCCTCCGCCTCACGTCAAGGGGGAGCAGGCTCCCCCTTGAGCAACCCCCTCCCCTGCGGGGGGACGGGGGCCGAGGCTGTAAAATTATTGTTTTGGAAGGAGGAAAACCTATGAAAAAGATTGAGAATCGGGCATTTGTGTGTTTCCTGTTAGCCTTACTGTTAGCGGCAGGCTTATGTTTCTTTTTGTTTCGCTATTTCACACGAGGCGGAAACTGGGCTTCCTCACCATTTAACCGCCATCTCTACAACACCAGCGGTCAATTGGCGAGCGGCACCATTTTAGACCGTGACGGCGACGTACTCTCCAAAATTCAAGACGGCAAACGGACCTACTACTCCGATGAAACGGTCCGCAAGGCCACGCTTCACGCCGTAGGCGACCTGCAAGGCAACATCGGCACGGGCGCCCTGAACGCCTTCGCCCACAAACTGACCGGTTACAGTTTGTTAAACGGCGCCTTCGGCGCAGGCCGCGGCCGCGACCTGTACCTCACATTGGATGCGCGTTACAACTATGAAGCCTACCGCGCTCTGAACGGACAGCCCGGAGCCGTCGGCGTTTACAATTACAAAACCGGTGAAATTCTGTGTATGGTGTCTTCACCCAGCTACGACCCGCTGCACGTCCCGGAGGACATCGAAACAAATGACCGCTACAAGGGGGCCTATTTGAACCGGTTTCTGACAACAACTTTCACACCTGGTTCAGTCTACAAGACGGTCACTCTGGCGGCGGCGATTGAAAACATAAGCGGCCTGGAAAGTCGTACCTGGAATTGCACCGGCAGCATCGGGCTGGACGGCGACGCCATTGTTTGTTCAGGCGTCCACGGAGAACAGCACATCGGGGACGCCTTTGCGAATTCATGCAACATTGCGTTTGCACAATTGGCGGTAGAGCTGGGAGCCGAAACGATGAAACGCTATACAGAGCAAGCGGGCTTGTCTGCCAGCTGCTCCATCGACGGTCTGCCGACGGCCAAAGGCTCGTTTTCCTGGGAAAATATGGACAAGGGCCGCTTGGGCTGGGCAGGAGTCGGACAGGACCAGAATTTAGTAAATCCCTGTGCGCTGATGGTCTACATGGGAGCCATCGCAAACGGCGGCAAAGCAGCGGAACCATATTTGATTTTGAAGACAAAAAACGAGTTGGGCGTATCCAGTCTTCCCCGCGTCATCCGTCATACAAGCACATTGGTTTCCGCGCAGACCGCGGAAGTCCTCACGGAATTCTTAGCGGAAAACGTAAGCAAAAGCTACGGCTCCAAGCGTTTTCCGAACATGGACATATGTGCCAAATCCGGCACGGCCGAAGTTGGCGGCGGAAAAAATCCCCACGCCTGGTTTACAGGCTTTCTGCGAAACGAGGAAACGCCATATGCCTTTGTGGTTGTGGTCGAAAACGGCGGCAGCGGCAGCACGGTTGCGGGAACCGTCGCCGGACGCGTACTGGACACGATTGTAAACGGGTACTGAAAAAGGAGCTATCATGAACCAGAAAAAGGAAAGAGATTTTCTCCTGCAAACAACAAAACAAATGAACTGTGGTGCGATATGCAGCGGCCTGGGCTTTCTGCTGTATCTGATCGCGGCAGCATTGAACCGACGCGGTTTTGCGGACGCAATCGCCATAATATTTGGACTCACCGCCCTTTACGTATATGCCTCCATTGCCGCGGGACGGAAGCGGGACAAAGAAGCGGTGAGTTACAACCTGCTCTGGGGCCAGACCGCCCTGACCGTGCTTCTGACCGCCTGCGCCATCTTAGGCATCCGTCAGCGTTTGGGGTTTTGAATGAAAATCAGGACGTTGACAAAAGGTCCAGCAGTTCGCCTATGATCGCGTTTGAGACGAGAAATCCCTGCGGCGTCAAGCGCCAGCGGCCATCGGTTTTCTGGGCGTAGCCGGCCTGTGCGCACCGTTGCAGAAACGGTAAAAAGGGTGCAAACGGTTTTTGAAACCGGGTTTCATAGCAAGCTGGGTCCAGACCGTAAACGGTACGCAAACCCAGCATGAGCCATTCGGCGGCGCGTTCGTCGGGAGAAATCATCTGCTCCTCCGACAGCGTTGGACGCCTTGCAAGCCAACTCTCCAAATCCCGCGCCCAGGCGCGTCGTACGCCGCGAAAATCGGAATGGGCGCCCGGTCCAAAGCCGATGTATTCGTTCAGCGTCCAATATTTCAAGTTGTGACGGGACGCTCGTCCAGGCTTTGCAAAATTAGAAATTTCATACTGAAAATAACCTTTTTCTTCCAAAAAACGCACCGTCTCCAAATACATTTCCGCCTGGATTTCTTCCCCCGGCAGACGCTCTCTTTGCGCATAAAGAGGCGTGCCTTTTTCCGCTTTCAGGCCGTAACAGGAAAGGTGTTCCGGCAACAGCTTTACTGCTTCTTTCAGATTTTTCCGCCAGGAACTTACATTTTGTTCCGGCAGACCGTAAATCAAATCCAGGGAAAGGTTATCAAAGCCGGCATTCCGCGCCATTTCCACTGCTTCCCGCACCTGCTGCATCGTATGCACACGCCTTAACGCCGCAAGTTCGGCGTCCGACGCCGACTGCATCCCTAATGAAATACGGTTAAAGCCCGCTGACCGCAGGTGTTCCAGAGCGCAGCGGTCTCCAACGGAATCCGGATTCGCTTCCAGTGTGATTTCGGCCTCCGGAACCACCGCACACGCCCTGTAAACGGTTTCCAGCAGAGCCGTCAGACGGCGAGACCCCAAAAGACTGGGGGTTCCGCCGCCAAAATAGATTGTATCAACGGCGCAGCCGGAAAAATCCGTTTCCAATATCCGGGCTTGTAATGCCGCACAATAGGCGTCCATGTCGGCCTCACGGCCTGGACGCGAATAAAAGTCGCAATAGATACACTTCTGCTTACAAAATGGAATATGAATGTAAATGCCCAGCGGCTTCTGCATGGTGTCCTCTCTTTCTCAAAATGTTGAAACACACAAAACCGGCGCTCCCTTGCGGAAGCGCCGGTCGAACTTTTTGTATACCAAAAACCGTAATTTTGAGGCTTTTGCTCTCTTATCAATACATACCGCCCATATCCGGCGCAGCGGGGGCCGGTGCGGGAGGCTCGGGCTTATCCGCAACCAGAGACTCGGTGGTCAGAACCATCGAGGAAACCGAAGCGGCGTTTTCCAGAGCAGAACGCGCAACCTTTGCCGGGTCGATGATACCAGAGGACACCATGTCGCAGTACTCCTCCTTGTAAGCATCAAAGCCGTAACCGTTCTTGCCGGAAGCGCGAACCTTCTCCAGAATTACGGAACCATCCAGGCCAGCGTTGGAGGCAATCTGACGAATCGGCGCTTCCAGAGCCTTGGCAATGATCCGCACGCCGGTCTTTTCGTCGCCTTCGACATTCTCGATCAGCTTCTCAACGGCAGGAATCACGTTCACAAAGATCGTACCGCCGCCAGCAACCACGCCTTCTTCCACGGCCGCGCGGGTCGCGTTCAGGGCATCCTCAATGCGGAGCTTCTTTTCCTTCATTTCGGTTTCGGTGGCCGCGCCAACCTTAATGACGGCTACGCCGCCCGCCAGCTTCGCCAGACGCTCCTGCAGCTTTTCCTTGTCGTAATCACTGGTCGTGACCGCAATCTGAGAACGAATCTGGGCAACGCGGTCCTTGATAGCCTTGGAATCGCCTGCACCGTCGACGATGGTGGTGTTCTCCTTCGTGACCTTCACCTGGCGTGCGCGGCCCAGCATGGAGATATCCGCCGTCTTCAGCTCAAGGCCCACTTCCTCGCTGATGACTGTACCGCCCGTCAGCGTGGCAATATCTTGCAGCATTTCCTTGCGGCGATCGCCGAAGCCGGGCGCCTTCACGCAAACCACGTTCAGCGTGCCGCGCAGACGGTTTACGATCAACGTGCTCAGGGCTTCGCCCTCCACGTCCTCGGCAATGATCAGCAGCTTCTTGCCGGACTGCACCAGCTGTTCCAGAAGCGGCAGAATGTCTGCAATCACGGAAATCTTTTTATCGGTAATCAGAATATAGGCGTCGTCCACAATGGCTTCCATTTTTTCCATATCCGTCGCCATGTAGGGCGTGATATAGCCGCGGTCGAACTGCATGCCTTCCACAACTTCGCTGTACGTCTCGGCGGTCTTGGACTCCTCAATGGTGATCACGCCGTCGGCGGAAACTTTGTCCATAGCATCCGCAATCAGCTTGCCGATTTCCTCGTCGCCGGACGATACTGCGCCAACACGCGCAATGTCCTTGGAGCCGTCAACCGTCTTGGCCTGGGTCTTGATCTCGCCAACAGCCGCCTCGACTGCCTTCGCCATGCCCTTCTTTACCACAATCGGATTTGCGCCGGCAGCCAGATTCTTCAAGCCTTCGTGAATCATTGCCTGGGCCAGCAGGGTTGCGGTGGTGGTGCCGTCGCCGGCTACGTCGTTCGTCTTGGTGGAAACTTCCTTCACCAGCTGCGCGCCCATGTTCTCAAAGGGATCATCCAGTTCGATTTCCTTCGCGATGGTTACGCCGTCGTTGGTGATCAGCGGTGCGCCGTACTTCTTATCAAGAACCACGTTGCGGCCCTTGGGACCAAGGGTGATTTTTACGGTATCGGCCAGAGAATTCACGCCGGTTTCCAGGGCTTTGCGGGCTTCCTCGCCGCGTTTGATGAGCTTGGACATGATAAATCTACCTCCATGATGAAATCAATCTTGTTCAATTACTGCATAAATAGAAGATTGATGAACCGTATAAAACTCTTCTCCTTTGTACTGCCATGTTGAACAATGATCCATATCAAAAAGAATCAAGTCACCCGGTTTGACAACCATAGGAGTTTTTTGTATCAGCACCAGACCTTCTTCGGTGACAATTTGCTTGACATCTTCAAATCCGACCGTCACAACTTCACCACAAGCATAATCACGGGGAGAGAATTTCTTAAAATAACGTTTCGCATGATCGTTTGTCAACTTGACAGTGACATTGCCACGAAGCGGTTTCAGTTTCATACCGTCAGCCTTTCAATCTTCCGTAGAACCTTATTCTACAATCGCCAAAATGTCATTCTGGCGGACGATGACGTATTCGACGTCTTCGAGGGTGACTTTGCTGCCGGCGTATTGGCTCGTGATGACCTTGTCGCCGGGCTTTACCGTGATTTCAATGGTCTTGCCGTCTACCGTGCCGCCAGGACCGACCGCAATCACTTCCGCTACCGACGGTTTTTCCTTTGCCGTGCCTGTCAGGATGATGCCGCCCTTTGTGGTTTCCTCGGTCTCCACCATCTTCAGGATGATGTGATCTGCAAGCGGGATGAGTTTCATGGAATATTCCTCCTTAAAATATAAAAATGATAAAAACAAATTCACTGTTAGCACTCAATATCTCGGAGTGCTAACAGTGCTTATCATAGTACAGTCCATCCCATTTGTAAAGAGGGTTTTTCGGAAAAGTTATGAAGAATTTGTAAATGTTGCCGTCCGGCTTCCAGAAAAAGGCATTTTATAGGGTCTCTCTTTACCGAAAATCCATCGTCTTTTCATCCTCCGACGCCGCCAGTTTGAGAAACGTTTCCCGGTCGTACAGCAAAGACGCCGCTTCCAGCAAACCGTTGGCGTTCAAGTGCTCCGGCAGGTCCAGACGCTTCAGCAGTCTGCGCCGCTTCGCCGCGCTGTCCGGACCTCCCGACAGCCCCAATGCATACAAATCCGCCTTTGTCAGCGGCTCCCCGCCAGAGGACGCTGATTCGTCCTCGAAGGTTGCGCCCGCCCGCCGAAGCGCGTCCAGCAATACTGCCGGCGTCATTCCCTCGACGCCCAGTTTTCCCTCTTTGCCCGGCGTGCGCTTCCGTCGCTCCTTGCCACGAATGTCCGGAATGTAGGCTTGCTTTACCCGATCCTTGGGCAGCGCGCCTTTCAGGTAGTTTCGCAGGACAAACCCCGCGCCATCGCTGTCTGTCAGGACGATTAAACCCTGTTTTTCCGCCAAACGCCGCAGAAATTCCAACTTCTCCTTGTTGTTGAAAACTGCAAAGCCATTTAGCGTAACGATTGTTGCATCCACCACCTGCGACAAGGCGTTTTTGTCGTAACGGCCCTCAACGACGATCACTTCCCGTATTTTCTTTGCCATATTCTACAATTTCACCGCTTTCCTGCGCCCAGCTCCGCCAGCAGCAGCTTCAATTCCCCCGATGGGTCCACGCCCCGCTGGCTCTTGAATCGCCGGTCCAGCTCCTGACAGCGTTTCACCGCATTCGCACACCATTCCGCACTGGTCCGCTGCGCGGCGGAAAAGAGCATATTTGACACATACCCCGGCTTCATCCCCCACAGGTCCATGGCCCAGGTTTTGCCGCGGCCGCTGTCCAGAGCTAAACGCGCCGTCCAGATGCGGCGCAGCTGTGCGCCTAACGCCGCAGCGATCATGATGGGTTCCGTCTGCATTTTCAGAAGATCCGCCAGAATCGATGCCGCACGGTCGTATTTGCCCTGCGCCACTGCGTCGGACAAGCGGAACACCTCCGCCGACAGAACCGGGTCCGCTACAGCGTCAATATCTTTTTTCGTCACGACGCTCCCTTTGGTGTAAGACGCAATTTTGTTGATTTCCATCGCAAGGCCCGTCATCAGGTCGCCGCACACAAACACGAAATATTCTGCCGTGGGGACGTCGATGCTCTTTCCCAGCGCGGCAAAATGTGCTGTAATCCAGTCCGTCAGGCGGCTCCCCTGTGCCGGTACAAATTCTACCGCCTCTGCGTACGTCTCTACCGCTTTCGCCAGGGCCTTCTGCGCCTTGGTGGTCTTTAGCGGCTTATAGGCAATCGTGTCGTAGACAAACACCACACAGCAATATGGCGGCACGTCTTCCAGAAACGCCGTTACCTTTTCCAGTGCGTCCTGGTTCAGCCGGAACAGGTCATAGTCCGACACCACAATCAGCGTCCGCTCTGCCATCATCGGCATGGCTTCCGCGGTTTCGGCCAGCACATCGGGCGTCAAGCCCTGGCCTTCCAGCTTGTGGAAGTTGAACGCTTCCGCGCCGGACGGTATCAACACTTTTTGCAGCTCCTCCAGCGCCCGCTGCCGGAGATAGCTCTCCTCTCCATGGAAAATGTAGGCGGAACCCGGTGTGCCGGCCTTGAGGTCGCTCCGGAGTTTCTGGTACGCCGTGTCCTTTTTCGGCGTCTTTTTTGCATATGCCATATGTCCCTCCACTCTTACGTGTTCCACCAAAGATGGATGTTGCCTTGCAGGTCCGTCCGGTAGATTTCACCGCCCGCGCGGGCAATCCGCAGAAGCGTTTCCTCCGACGGATGTCCGTAACGATTGCTGCCGGAACTGATGCAGACAATTTCTGGTTTCAGTGTCTGCAAAAGCTCCTCAGAAGTCGAATATTTGGAGCCGTGATGACCTGCGACGAACGCTTCAATGTCCGGCAGGCTGTAGGTTTCCAGAAGCTCCCGCTCCACCGACGCGCTCATGTCGCCGGTGATGAGCAGGTCGTTTTCCCTGGCTGACGCCAGAATCGTTAAGCCTTTGTCGTTGTCCCCGCCTGCGCCGACCGGCGGGTAGACTTTGACCTCCGCTTTGCCAAGCGTAAGCGTTTCCGTCTCTGTGACAAACCGAACCGGTACGCCGTTTTTCTCCGCCGCCGCAAGCACTTCCTTACGCTGCCCCGTGTCGTCCTCGTAGTCCGGAAGCAGCAGTACACCTGCGTCCAGACGCGCCAGAAGACCGCGCAGGCCGTTTACATGATCGCTGTCGTAGTGGGTCAACAGGATGCAGTCCAGACGTTGACAGCCCATACTTTTTAACTGCCATGCCGTCGTTTCGCCTGCCCGGAGCCACGTGTTCGCAGTGCCGCAGTCTGCCAGCGCGAAGTGTCCGCCGGACGCCAGAATGACGCCTTGCCCCTGGCCTACGTTCAGGACAATGGCATCCAGATCGTTCGTGCAGCGGGCCGCGCCGGTTTTTACCGTCACAACCAGCGAAACCGCTGCTAAAACCGTCGCCAGGAGATATTTACGCTTCGGGGACTTCTTTGCCAGATAGGCGCATAAGAACAAAAGATAGACGAAAATTACCCAGAATTTCAGGTAAGGATTGCTGAAGTAAACGGCGTGATAGGGAATTTTTGCCATGAGCTCTGCTGCAAACAGGATGTAATTGGTCAAGAGTCCCGCTGGAATCGCCGCAATCACTCCAACCGGTACGCAGAGCATTCCAACGCATACCGCCGCAAGTCCCAGGACAAACACGCCGCTGGCCGCCCACAAACACAGCAGGTTTGTCAGCGGACTGATCAGCGGCAGCGAGCCGAAATACCAGCCGGAAAGCGGGATCGTAAAGAGCATCGCACCCATGGTTGCCGAAAAACCCGATGCAAGGACGCGGTATCGTTTGCTGCGCTTTTTTCCGCCCAGGAGCAGCGCTTCCAGTTTTGGCGTCAGCCATAAGAGACCTGCCATCGCAGCGAAAGAAAGCTGTAAGCTCACCGACGCAGCCGCGTAGGGATTCGCGAGCAAAATCAGAAGCAGCGCCGACAGCAAAGAGGTCGGGCCGTCGCTCTCCCGACGGAAAAGCGGCCCTGCCGTGAAAATCGACAGCATGATACACGCCCGTACGACCGACGGATGCGCGCCGGTGAGGATCGCATAGAAAACCAGTACCGGAATGACCGCTAACGCCCGCAAACGACTGCGTTTTCCCGTCAGCAGCGACACCAGGCCCAGCAGAAACATACAGTGCATTCCCGATACGGCCATAATGTGATAGATGCCCGCTTCGGAAAGAGCTATTTGCGCTTCCTCTGACAAGCTGGTACGTTCGCCTGTGAGGATGGATATAACAAATCCCGCCGTGTCTCCGGGGAAAATTTCGGCAATCGTCTCCTGCATCGCGCGGCACAGCCGGACCGGCAGCCATCGAATCGACCCCGCCGTTCCTGGTCCGACAACCGGTTCGCCGCGGGCGTAGGCCAACAGAAAAACGCCCTTTGATGTAAATGTTATGATATCTTCGTCTTCTATGCGCGAGGCGTCGCGCAGCAAAACCGTACCAGTCAGCGTCTGGCCCGGCGCGAGGTCCAGCAGCGTGTAATCTCCGTAATAAACCGCTTTTCCAGGCACGCCCTCCAGACGAACCGTCACCCGTGCGCCGAAACTGCTGGCCTCCGCGTAATCGCAAAGGGCAGCCGTGATTACTGGTTCCGTCTCCGTCAGCGCGGCGGCAGGCTTTTGTACCTGCCGGATATACAGCCGGTTATACCCGAACGCCAACGCCAGAGCCGAAAAGACCACCACAGCCCTGCGCCGACAATCCCAGGGCAATTTCAGCGAAATCACACCCAGAAACAGGCTCGCAAAGCCGCATGGAATGAGCCAGCTTTCCGGCAGCAGGTACTGACTCAGAAAAATTCCTGCCGAGAAAGCTCCGGCAAAAAATGCAAGACGTCTCATCGCCGCTTCGCCGGAGAGGGCGGAGCCGGGTTGTCGGTGCGGCCCAGGAGGTAGTCCGTGCTGACTTTATAAAATTCCGCCAGCTTCACAACCACCCATGCAGGCGTTTCCCGTTCGCCGGTTTCATAGCGGCGGTATACGCTGCGGTGCATATTCAACTGTTCTGCGACTTTTTGCTGGGAAAGATCATGGTCTTCCCGCAGATCGCGCAAACGCTTGAGTTCCATTCTTGTATCACCCGGAAAAATGTTACCAAACGGTTACACTTTTTCGGGAATATTGTTCCCATGCGGGGCCGCAGAACCATTTTATCACAGCTGCAAAAAAAGCGCCAGACCTATTTTTCCTTCTGCGGCCAGAGCAGGCTGACGCCCGACAACAACAAATATACTCCGAACGGCTTGCGCAGAAGCTCCACGTCTACCGCGTTGGAAATCCACGCCCCCGCCAGGGCCGCCGCTGCAGCAGCCGGTACGGCGCTTTTCAGCGTCGGCTTGTCCAGATACCCGCTTTTTGCGTGACAAATCAACGCGCTGGCTGCCGTCGGCAGGAAAAAGAGCAAATTGACGCCCTGCGCCGTCCGCTGGTCCACGCCCAGAAAAAGCGTCATGACCAACAGCAAAAGCGTTCCGCCGCCCACGCCCCACGCCGAAATGATACTCGCCCCCAGGCCGCACAGAAACGGTAAAATCCAGTCCGTCACAGCAGATATTTCACCCCCGCGTAAAATAAAAACGCCGCAAACAGCCATTTCAAAAACTTCGTGGAGACTTTTCCGTAGAGCTTTCCGCCGAGCCAGCCGCCAAAAAGTCCGCCTGTCAAATAGGGCAGAGCCGTCCAGAGCGACACGCCGCCTTTCCACAGATAAACCGCCGCCGACACCAGACAGACCGGGAAAATCACGCCGACACAAGTTGCATAGAGCTTCCGCTGTGACAGCTTCCCCCAGCGGGACATCACCGGTAAAAATACCATGCCTCCGCCTCCGCCAAAGAGCCCGTTTGCCAGACCTGCCGCGCCTCCCGCAATCCGGGCGGTCCATTTTTCACGCATTCCCCCGCCTCCTTTATGTACCCGCTCCGGCAGGCCGCGCGGCCGGTCGGAGCAGGGCGGAAGAACGCTTCCGCTTATTTCATCTGGAAGCTCTGGCAGTCCGTGCATTCCACCATGGTCGGATTGGTCTCATGGGTGCCGATCTGAATGGCGTTGAGTCCGCAGTAATTGGTGTCCTGGCAATGATGGGCGCAGTTGTTTACGGTGCATTTAATGCTCTGGTTCGGCGTACAAGCGCAGCCGCTGTTGGTGCAATCCTTCGTCATGGATAGACCCTCCTGCAAATTGAATGGATTTGGCGTGTTGCCGGTTCGTATTGTGGACCGTTTTCTGAAAAATATGCAGACAAAACGAAAATGCGTCCCGCTGGACAGGACGGGGATTTTTCCAGTCCCTGCTGCATATGCTTGGGCAGAAGGGGGAATTTGTTATGAAAAAACTCATTGCGCCGCTGTGCGCCTTTGTGCTGCTCCTGACCGCGCCCGCCGCCCGGGCCGTGGAGGTTGCCGCGCCGTCGGCGCTGCTGATGGAAAAAGAAACCGGTACCGTTCTCTTTGCCAAGGATGAACATACCCAGCGCGAACCTGCCAGCGTCACCAAAATCATGACGCTCCTGCTGACCATGGAGGCCGTGGACAGCGGTCAGCTCTCTTATGATACCATGGTGACGGCCTCCGCGCATGCCTGCTCAATGGGCGGATCGCAGATCTGGCTTAAAGAAAACGAGCAAATGTCAGTCAGCGATATGCTGAAAGCGGTTTGTGTGGTGTCCGCCAACGACTGCGCTGTCGCTCTGGCCGAACAGGTCGCCGGAAGCGAAGATGCATTCGTTGAGCGCATGAACCAGCGCGCTCAGGAGCTTGGAATGAACGATACGCATTTTTGCAATGCAACCGGTCTGCCCGCCGCCGGGCATGTCACTTCCGCTTATGACATTGCCCTTATGAGCCGGGAACTGATTTTGAACCATCCGGATATTCGTCAATATACCACAATCTGGATGGACACCCTCCGGGACGGCACGTCGCAGCTGGTGAATACAAACCGCCTCGTGCGCTTCTTCGACGGCGCAACCGGCCTGAAAACCGGCTCCACCGACAACGCTTTATACTGTCTTTCCGGCACCGCCGAGCGCGACGGGATGGAGCTCATTGCGGTCATTCTGAAAGACGCCACCTCAAACCAGCGCTTCGAAGACGCCAAAACGCTGTTAAGCCATGGCTTTTCCACCTACGCCCTGCGAAAAATCGCTCTGGACGCGCCCCTTCCGCCCGTGCCGGTGGAGCTGGGCGCACAGGCGACCGTACAGCCGGTTTTGAGCGAAGGCAGCGCACTGCTTCTGGAAAAAAACAAGGCCGGAAATCTGACGCAGTCCGTCGAACTGGCGGAAACCGTTGCGGCTCCGGTATCTCCCGGCGACCGCCTGGGCGCTTTGACCGTCACCTCCGGCGAGGAGGTCGTGGCCGAGCTGCCGATTCTGGCCGGGGAATCCGTGCCGCGCGTGACCTACGGTCAGATGCTCCTGCGTCTGTTCAAGACCGGTTTTTTGGCGGAATGAACCAAAGTCACCCCTTGGTTTTGGCGGCCATGGACGCGGTTTGCTCTTGCTATCGGCGGGAAAAACTGGTATACTGGATATTGCAATCTGTCCGAACAAAAGAAAGGATGCGCATAGAATGTTGAATGTCAAGCTGTTCCAAATGCAGAAGTTCCTGTCCGAGCCTTACGAGGACGCCCTCGCTCCCGCGCTGAAGGAAGCGCAGGTCAAATTGCAGACGGCCTCCGGCCTGGGCGGCGATTTCACCGGCTGGGTTCACCTGCCCCGTGACTACGACAAGGAAGAATTTGCCCGCATCAAAGCCGCCGCGGCGAAAATCCAGGGCAATTCCAAGGCGCTGGTCGTCATCGGCATCGGCGGTTCTTACCTGGGCGCGAGGGGCGTTATTGACTGCCTCTGCTCTCCCAACTACAACCTGAAAAAGAAAAACACCCCGAACGTCTATTTCATGGGCAACGGCCTTTCCGCCGACGCCATGCAGGAAGTTATGGACCTTCTGGACGGTCAGGACTTTTCCATCAACGTCATTTCCAAGTCCGGCACCACCACGGAACCGGCGGTGGCCTTCCGTTTCTTCCGCGCGGAGCTGGAGAAGAAGTATGGCAAGGCGGGCGCGAAGGAGCGCATCTTCGCCACCACCGACAAGGCCCGCGGAGCGCTCAAGTCCCTGGCCGACGCCGAGGGCTGGGAGACCTTCGTCGTGCCCGACAACGTGGGCGGACGCTATTCCGTCCTGACCGCCGTGGGCCTGCTGCCGATTGCCGTCGCCGGCATCGACATTGACGCCCTCATGGGCGGCGCGGCGCAGATGATGGAGGTCTGCGAAAAACAAGCCGATTATACATGCCCCTCCTGGCGGTACGCCGCGGCCCGGTTCGCGCTGTACAAGGCTGGTTATCCGATTGAGGTTCTGGCGTGCTATGACCCGGCGTTCCGGTTCATGCTGGAATGGTGGAAGCAGCTCTACGGCGAGAGCGAGGGCAAGGACGGCAAGGGTCTGTTCCCCGCCAGCGTGGAGTTTACCGCCGACCTGCACTCCATGGGTCAGTATATGCAGTCCGGCACCCGGAACATTTTTGAGACCGTCGTACGCCTGGGCGCGTCGGAAAATCAGCTCTGTGTCCCCCGCGACGAGGACGACGGCGACGGCCTGAACTTCCTGGCCGGCAAAAGCATGGACTACATCCGCGACCGCGCCATGGAAGGCACCCTTCTTGCCCACTACGAGGGCGGCGTGCCCAACCTGATCATTGAGTCCGACGGCAAAAACGCCGAGGCCCTGGGCCAGCTGATCTACTTCTTCGAGTACGCCTGCGGCCTGTCCGGTTATCTGCTGGAAGTCAATCCCTTCGACCAGCCCGGCGTGGAGGCTTATAAGAAGAATATGTTCGCGCTTCTGGGCAAGCCCGGCTATGAAGACCGCAAGGCCGAGCTGGAAGCCAAGCTCAAAAATTAAACCTTGTTCGCAGAGGGCGGGCCGTATGGTCCGCCCTTGTTGCGCCGGTAAATAAAACGCCCTTGGCGTAACCAGAACAATTTTGGAAAATAAAGGATGATAAGAATGAAATTGGACGGATTTGGATTGTTCGTCAATGATATGGCGAACATGATCCGCTTTTACCGGGACGTGCTTGGCTTTGAAATCAAGGAAAGCGAAGACGCTGTAAATGTTTACCTCATAAAAGACGACACGCTGTTTATGCTTTACGGCAGAGAAAATTTTGAAAAAATGACAAGCCGAAAATACGAGTACGTGAAAGGCATGAACGCACATTTTGAAATCGCCCTTTACGTCGACACATTTGACGAGGTTGACAAAGCGTTCGCCGCTGCTGTCTCCAAGGGCGCCGTTCCCGTTTTGGAACCCGCTGCGGAACCTTGGGGCCAACGCACTTGCTACATTGCCGACCCAGAGGGCAATTTAATTGAAATCGGCTCGTGGAACCAGCCGTTTCGCCAGTGGACGGACAAGGAGCAGTAAGACAACGTTTGGCCGTTTTGTCGGAGTCTGACAAAAATTCGTGCCTGCCTGCCTGCGCAGAGCGTAAGCGAAAGAATGAAAATTAGGAGTTGTTTTTTTCGCCAGGATGTGGTATCCTGTAAATGACCACCCAGGAAAATTGAAATGACAGGAGTGATTACTATGGTTCGATTGATCATGGGTACGAAGGGGTCCGGAAAGACCAAACGCCTTATCGAACTGATCAACAACGCGGCAAAGGACGAGCCCGGCCATGTGGTCTGCATCGAAGCAAACCGCAACATGACTTATGACATTCATTACAATATCCGTCTTATTGGCGCACACGAATATAAACTCAACAGCTACGAGGTGTACCGCGGCTTTATCAGCGGCCTTTACGCCGGAAATTACGACATCTCTCATGTCTTTATCGACAACCTCTGCAAAACCGTCGGTCGCGACGTGGACCAGGAGACGGAAGCCTTCATCAATTGGCTGGACGCTTTCGGCGAACAGAACGATATCAAATTCACCGTCACCATCAGCGCCGACTCCTCCGCACTCAGCGAAGATATGCAGCGCTTCATGTAAGCGGAATGCCGGAGCCTCCATCCTGCGGTGGAGGCTCTTTTTCTCTTTTCATTTGGGAAAAAGCGTGCTATAATAAGGAACACCAAAGGGAATCTATGGAAAGGATGTGTTCGTTATGTGCGACTGTCTGAAAGAGGAATTTATTCGCCGGGAAGATCATTTCCAGGGTAAAATTGTGACCGTACACGTGGATGACGTGCGCCTCCCCAACGGCCATATCGCCCAGCGGGAGGTCGTGGACCACAGCGGCGGCGTGGCCGTTCTGCCCCTGGACCACGAAAACAACGTCCTGGCCGTGCGGCAGTACCGCTACGTGTTTGGCCGGACTCTGCTGGAAATCCCTGCCGGAAAGCTCGACCCCGGCGAGGACCCCGCCGCCGGCGGCCTGCGGGAGCTGCTGGAAGAAACCGGCGCCGTGCCGGAAATTTTCCAGCCTCTGGGACACATTCTCCCATCGCCGGGCTGCTACGGCGAAACGTTATACCTCTTTCTGGCCCGCGGCCTGAATATGCAGGCTCAGCGCCTGGACCCCGACGAATTTTTACAGGTGGAACGGGTACCCTTTGACGAAATGGTTCACCGATGCCTCACCGGCGAGCTGGAGGATGCAAAAACCGTCGCCGCAGTGCTCAAGGCAAAGGTTCTGCTGAATTTATAATGTAGAAAAAAGGGGGATATCAATGTCCAACGAAAAACCGGAGTCCCAAAAACTGGTGCTTGTCGTCGAGGACGAGAAAAGCATTGCCGATATTCTGCGCTTTAACCTGGAACTGAAAAATTACCGCGTCAGCACCGCTTACGACGGTGAGGAAGGTCTCGCCAAAGCCCGGGCCGAAAACCCCGATTTGATCCTTCTGGACATTATGCTCCCGAAACTGATCGGCTTTGATGTCTGCGAGATTCTGCGCGGCGAGGGAAATAATGTCCCCATCATTCTCCTGACCGCCCGCGAGGAGGAAGATGACAAGGTTCGCGGCCTGGAAATCGGCGCAGACGACTATATCACAAAACCGTTTTCCATGCGGGAAGTCGTGGCTCGGGTAGAGGCCAACATCCGCCGTCACGCCATGCCCCAGAGGGCCGCCATCGACAGCGCCATGGCCGTCTCCGGAGACCTCGCCATCAACACCGACAGCCACCAGGTCTTCCGCGCCGGACAGGCCATCAGCCTCACACAGCGGGAATATGAACTCCTCACGTTCCTGGCCAGTCACCCAAACAAGGTCTATTCCCGTGTGGATCTCATGGAGCAGGTCTGGAACTACGGCTACGTTGGTGACGATGTGCGGACGGTGGATGTAACGGTCCGGCGTCTGCGGGAGAAAATCGAAACCGACCCTGCCAATCCCCAGTATATCCTCACCCGCCGCGGCGCGGGCTACTACTTCGCGGTCAGCTGAACAACACCATACATTAATGATAAGGAGGCTCTGCAAACCATGTGGGAATATGAGATCCGTCACAAGCGAAATGGTCAGACCCGGAAAATTTACGGCGAGACCGCAGGCAATGCGTTCCGGCGGTTCGGACTGGAACAGGAACGCTGGATTCTGATTCAGAAAAAAGAAATCGAAAATATCCCCGGCGAATCGGAACCGAAACGCGATAAATAAAGGCGGTCCGGCCGGCCGGCGGAGGACGCACCCCCGATTTCTCCCCGCAAAACCGAAATCGGAATTCAGAAAGGAGGCGCCGTTTTGTTCCGCAGCCTGCACATGAAGCTGTCGCTCATCCTGCTGCTTTTGATTACTTCTTTGATGGCCGTCGTAGGGGCGTTTCTGACAATCAGCGTCTCCGGCTTCTTCACCGACACCTTTTATCAGCAAATCGACAGCGTTTTCGGGACAAATCAGCCGGAATTTGTGGCCTCGCTGCGCAGCGAGGCCGCCCAGTCCGACGGCGCGACCCGTATTCGCGATATGCTGGACGTGACCGCCGGAAAACTTGGCATTGATTACCGTACCCGAAACTATTTCGTTCTCGACGGTGCAACCGGCTCCTATCTCACCGGCTCCGCCGACGAAACCGCCCTGCCCCGTGAGCAGAGTCCGAACCTGCTTACCGCCCGCAACGCCGTTGCCCAGGGCGACCCAACCATCGTGGGAGATATCAGCGACATTACTGCCGATTACATGGATGCCGCCATTCCCATTTTCGGCGGGTCGAATGCCTTTATTATCTATATTCTCGACAACCGCGAAACGGTCTCCGGGCTCAACGGTCAGCTTTTTATGATTATTATGCAGTCGCTGGTCATCGGTCTGCTGATTTCCGTTTTGCTGAGCTTTCTGCTGTCCAAGACCATGGTGGGTCCCATCGAAAAACTTACCGTCGGCGCAGAACGGATTGCCTCCGGCAATTTCAGCAGCGCCTTGCCTGTGGAGTCCACCGACGAAATCGGTATTCTTACCGGTACCTTTAACGAAATGGCGGGCGTTCTGCATGCAACCCTGGCCGCTGTGGAGAACGAACGCAACAAACTGGACACGCTCTTTCTGCACATGACTGACGGCGTTGTCGCCTTCGACTACGCCGGAACCCTTATTCACTGCAACCCCGCCGCAAACACCATGCTCCGCCGCACCGTCGGGGCGGACTGCACCTATGAAGAATTGTTCGGGTCGCTGTACCCGTTTGAGGAAATGCTCGCGCTTCAGCGGCCCAACTACGCCGAAGGGGAACTGCTGGTAAAGGACCGGACATTGGAGGTCTTTCTGGCCCCCTTTTCCGACCGGGAACGCGGGGGCGTTCTGATTGTGCTGCACGATGTCACGGAACAACACCGGAACGAAGAACGCCGCAAGGAATTTGTCGCCAACGTTTCCCATGAGCTGCGGACCCCTCTGACCAACGTCCGAAGCTACGCGGAAACTCTCCGGGATGCGGAGGGGGCCATTCCACAGAACACCGCCAACAGTTTTCTGGACATTATCATCAATGAAACCGACCGTATGACGCACATCGTACAGGACCAGATCGGAAGAGCGTCGTGTAGGGAAAGAGTGTTCTCTACTGTGT
>CANDBG010000029.1 GCA_947382875.1 uncultured Oscillibacter sp.
CGGTGTGAAAGGACGTCCTAAAACGCCCTATCCACCACGAAGTTGGAATAGCCAAAAAAGCCTGGAATATCAAGCCGCCGTAATTCTCAAACCGTCCTAAGTCAGAAAAGGAGGCTTTTTTTATGGTATCCATTATTGTTCCCTGTTATAACGAGCAGGAGGCCCTGCCGCTTTTTTACAAGGAAGCAACCCGCGTCCTGCAAACGTCGTAGGGCGGGCATAAGATGGTATTGTCAATGACGGTTCCTCGGATGGCACGCTGGGGATTCTTCGGAAGCTGGCCGCACAGGATGAACACGTTTTGTACTTATCGTTTTCCCGGAATTTCGGCAAGGAATCGGCCATGTACGCCGGTTTCTGCAACATTCATGGGGATTACGTCGCGGTGCTGGATGCGGATTTGCAGCATCCTCCGGCGCTGCTGCCGGAGATGCTGAAGATGCTGGAAAGTGAGGAATATGACAGCGTCGCGGCCCGCCGCACGTCCCGAACGGGCGAAGGGGCTGTACGAAGCTGGTTTTCCCGGAAGTTTTACAAGATTATCAACCGTATTTCCGACGCCAATCTGGTCGACGGCGTGACGGATTTCCGCCTGATGAAGCGGAATATGGTGGATGCCATTGTCGCAATGGACGAATACAACCGGTTTTCCAAGGGCATTTTTGGCTGGATTGGATTCCGTACCTGCTTTTTGCCGTACGAAAACGTGGAACGGGTAGCCGGCACAACGAAATGGAATTTTTGGAAGCTATTCAAGTACGCGGTGGACGGAATTGTTAATTTCTCCCAAATGCCGTTAAGCATCGCCTCGTGGTTCGGCATTTTCATGACCTTTTTCGCGTTCGTGATGATCGTGTTTATTGTTGTGCGAAAGCTATTGTTCGGCGACCCGGTAGCAGGCTGGGCGTCTTTGATCTGCGTGGTAATTTTTGTTGGAGGCATCCAGCTTTTTTGTCTGGGAATTATGGGGCAGTATATTTCCAAAATTTACATGGAAACCAAAGGCCGTCCCCACTATATTTTGGCAGAAAGCAATATCCAGGGCTCACGGCCGGTACAGTAAGGAGGGCTTGCAGTGAAACGCCTTTTTTTACGCTACCAGGAGTTGATTTCCTATGTCTTCTGGGGCGGCATGACCACGGTGGTTAATTATGCGGCGTACTTTTTGTGCACCGACGTGTTTCACATTCACTACCTCGCCAGCAATGTCATTGCCTGGGCGGCAGCGGTAGCGTTTGCGTTTTTGGTTAATAAGCTGCTGGTTTTTCAGTCAAAAAGCTGGGCACGTTCCACTGTTTTCCGGGAGCTGTGGCAGTTTCTTTCCGCACGGATTCTCTCGGGCGTGCTGGAAACGGCTGTCTTGTGGATCTTTGTTGACTTCCTTCATTTCAGCGACGACTTTGTAAAAATTGCCGCCAGCGTTCTGGTGGTTGTCTTGAATTACGCTTTAAGCAAGTGGATTATTTTCCGGAAAAACGGATAGTTATCCGTTAGCTGGTCTTTACAAAATGGTATAAAAGCGGTGTACACCGCTTTTAGTTTTGCTTAGCAAAACTAAATTTTTCACCAGCTGGCATAGCCAATTAAAAAAATGAAAGTGCGGGAACGATTATGAAAAAAGTAATTATTTATGGGGTAAGTCATAAGTTTCTTAGAATGCGAAGGCTGATCGAACGTTTTTTAGACGACAATTACAAGATTATAGGTTATTCGGATGGGCATTATCCCTGCGACATACAAGACCACAAGCTCTTTTTTAAGCCTGAAGATATTTGTAAGCAGTCGGCGGACTTCATTATCATCAATACGAAAACAAGTTCCTCACAAAAAGACATTCGTCGAAATCTACTAGCTTTGGGAATTCCAGCAGAAAAAATTATAAGTCCAGTTTTGTTTCTTGATAAGGATCTTTCCAGCTTAGCTCCGCTAGATCTAGTCAGTGCTATTGAAAAGGAATATCAAGGTGAAACCGGTTTGATTTTCGGTATGTCTTACTCTGCGAACGGAATTTTCCAAGAAAACCTGACTTCTCCGTTTTACAATTGCTCCTGGAACTCCTTGGATTTGTATTATAACTTCAAAATGTATGAATACCAACTGGCGCATAATATCTTTTCGGATATCCAAACTGCATGGCTTGTTCTTCCCTATTATTACTTTGATTTTGATTTATCCAAAACTTCCACTACAACTCTTACACACTCTGCATTATGGAGGCTGGACGATTGGCACAACTTCCCAAATGTTCCCAATTCAATGGATTATATTGAAAATTTCAGAATGTTTTCCAGAAAACTCAATGAATTTTTCCAAGTGTTGCGCTTTACGGATGCCAATTCCAAGATTATAAGCAATCCAGATTACTCGATGATGTTGGCCCCGCTATGGTTTACAGATTATCCAGAAACTGTGACGGAAAACAAGGAAATTTTTATTGAATTCCTTCGCAAATTGAAAGAACAGAGTACCAATACAATTCTAATTATCCCTCCCTTTTACCTGAAAGGATTGAACGGCGTATCAAAATCGGCTTTTCAGACTAAAAAGGAAAAATTTTACCGTATTTTACAGGAATTGGAACCCCTGACTGGCAAAATACCCATTTTTGATTATTCTGACCGGTATGCTGCTAAAAGGGATTATTTTTATGATCTTACACACTTGAATTTTACTGGCGCAGAGGCGTTTACTGATCTTCTTAACAAGGAAATCCTTCAAAATCCAACTTCTCCTCTTGCATAAAGCGAACCAAAAGCGGCCTGCCGGCAATATTCCGAACGGACCGCTTTTTCTTGTTTGCTTTTCGTTTCCTATGTATCCGAATTCCAATCCAATTTGCCGCTTTTTAACGCGTCTTCGTATTTGCAGATCTTATAGTTCAGACGTTTCAGCGTCTCCGCAATCTGCTTCTGCTGGCTTTGCAGAATCTCCCGCTGCCTGCACAAAAGCGCCAAGCGCTCCGGAAAGGTTGCGTCGCCTTCCCGCGTTAGGCGTACGTATTCGGCGATTGCCTGCACCGACAGCCCCGCGCTTCGCATACATAACGCCAGCTCTACCCATCCCAGGTCGCTTTCCCCATAGTCCCGAATCCCGCTCGCCGTGCGCGCTACCGGCGGTATCATCCCCGAACGTTCGTAATAGCGCAGCGTGTCCGGGCTCACTCCGTACAGCTCCCCCACTTCCTTGATCGTCATTGCTTCTGCCGCCTCCCTGCTCCCTCACCAGTCTTTCTCTCTATTATATACGTTGAAGTCCGCTCCAAGTCAAGAGGAACTTTCCCCGTTCAGACGTCCTCCGGCAAGTGACGCGCCCCCCATGCTTTCATACACTCCATTACCTCCATGAAGCTTCGACCTAATTCCGTAAGCGTGTATTCTACCCGCGGCGGTACCTCCTGGAAATCATGCCGCAGCAAAAAGCCATCCGCTTCCAACTCACGAAGCTGCTTCGTTAATGACGATTCCGTAATTTCACCCAGCTGGCGCCGCAGTGCGCCGAAACGCCGGATGTCACAAAACGCAATGTAATACAAGATTTCCAGTTTCCACTTGCCGCCTAAGATTTTCTGCATCGCTGACATCGTTTTGCACCGTTCTACGGCCTTTTCGGTCTTTCGCATCGCTAAAACCTCCTGCTTTTATTATACCGCCGTCACGCGTAAAAAACAAGGTACTGCAAAAAAGTACCGTACTTCCTTTTTCTCAACGGCGTGGTATAATGTCGCCAAAAAAGGAGGTTCCATCATGCATTACACCGGAACAATCTGGCGGCCGCCTTACGAGGCCGGGTCGCTGCTGCTTGAGGCAACCATTGGCTGCACCCATCACAAATGCAAGTTCTGTACCCTCTACCACGATCTACCCGTTTCCTTCCGGATGTCGCCCCTGACTGATCTCGAAGCCGACTTGCAGGAAGTCCAGCTCTGGAATACGGACCCTCTCGCAAAACTGGCCGCCCAACTGCAAGGGCTGTCCGCGCCCCGACACCTCCAGCGCGTCTTTCTGACCGGTGCAAACCCGTTTGTGCTCCAAACAAAACGTCTTCTGGACATCGCCGCCCGGATCCATCAATACCTCCCTTCCGTTGAAACCATCGGCTGCTTTGCTCGCGTCACCGATGTCTCGACAAAAACGGACACGGATTTGTCAGCCCTCCGGGAAACCGGCTACGACGATCTCACCATCGGCATCGAAACCGGTGACGACAATGCCCTCCGGTTCATGCAAAAGGGCTATGACGCCGCAGAAATCGTGACTCAGTGCCGTCGGCTCGACGCCGCCGGTATCCGTTACCGCTTCTTCTGTCTCGCCGGCATCTCCGGCAGCGGACGCGGCGCCGCCGGCGCGGAGGCTACGGCGAAAATCTGTAACCAGCTTCATCCTGTCCTGATCGGCGTCAATATGCTCACCGTCTTTCCCGAGTCCGAACTTTTTCGCGAAATCCAGCGCGGCCGCTGGACTGAAGAATCCGAACGCGAAAAGTATCAGGAGGTTCGGACGCTGCTCCAAAACCTGGATATTCCTGCCATCTTCGCCGCCCTTGGAGCTTCCAACGCCTTCCAGTTTCAGGGTACGCTCCCAAACGACAAACCCGCCCTTCTCCACGCCCTGGACGATATTATTCAAACCATCCCCGAAGACAGACTGCGCAAATACCGGAAAAACCTGTCCCATTTGTAAAAAATACCACGTACATTACAAAATGTAAAGTCATTTTGCCGCAAAAACAGGCCGGCGCGTCTTCCTCTTACGGAAAACGCGCCGATCATTTGCTCCTTTACAAAACCGTACGGATTTTTTAAAAGCTCAAATCATTCCAGTACAGGCTGCCATTGAAAATGTCCACGCCCTTCAGGTAGTTATTATACGCGACGTACGTCGCCTCGCTGTAAAACGGGATAATATTCCAGTTCTTGTACATCTCCTTCTGGATTTCCCCGATCAAAGCGATACGCTCGTCAACGTCCACCGTCCCGGCGGCCTTCGCGACCGCCTCATAGTACGCGTCCGTATTGCCCGGCGCGTTCAGGTCGTAGTAGCACGCGTTCAGAATCAGAATCGGTTCCGCCCACTCAAGCCATTCAATGCCCGCGTCGTACTCGTCGTTGTTGATATTCTCGTAAATATAGTTCCAGTCCAAAGCCTCAATGTTCATCTTGATGCCCACCTGCTTCAGCTGCTCCTGCAGGCCCTGGCTCACGATCACATTTGCACCCGTGGACCACGAGTAGAACGTAAACTCCACATTCTTGCCGTCCTTGTCGACGTAGCCGTCGCCATCGCTGTCGGCGTAGCCCGCGTCCGCAAGAATCTGCTTCGCACGCTCCGGGTCGTTGGCGTAGTTCTTCTGGAAATCGTCCTTTGCCTCCTGGGAGAAATTCTGCATCGTGTCATAAATGATCGAATACGCCGGGAGCGTCGCGCCGTCCGTCAGCTCGCAGAGCGCTTCGCGGTTGATGCTCAACGCCACCGCCTGACGCACCGCGATATCCGCAAACGCGCCCTTGTCGGTGTTCATCTCAAAATAGTCAATGTTCGGGTACGTCTTTTCCGCCACCGTTACCCCGGATTCCGCTTCCAGCTGCTGCTTTCCTTCCATCGTAATGCCGTTGATGTAGTCGACATTGCCCGCTTTCAGTTCCTCGATGGCCGTAAAGTCCTCCATGTTGAACTTTACTTCCACGTTCTTGATGCTCGCCGGCCCCTTGTTGGTCACCAGCGGGTTATCGGTCTTGTAGCCCTCGTTTGCCACCAGCGTAACGCCGGAACCGGGTTCGTAGCTCTCCACCGAATACATTCCGTAGGGCACCGCCTGCCACATCAATTCATCCTTGCTCAACGTGTCCAGCTGGTCCTTGTCAATGACGCCCATGAAGACTTCGCCCAGGTAATACAGCAGATCGGAACGGAATTCCGTCAGATGCATAATGACCTGACGCCCGTCGACCTCCATCGACTCGATGTTGCTGTATCCGTCCGCGTAGACGCTGACCTCCTGGCCCCACTCAATCGACGCAACAACATCCTCCGGCTCCACCTGCTCGCCGGTGGCGTAGAACTTGCCCTCCGGGACCGTCATGGTCAGGGTGAGGCCGTCTTCACTGGCCGTCAGGTCCGTGCAGATGCCGTCCAGGAGGTCGCCGCCCTCCGGGTCCATCGTGAACAGAGTATCCGCAATCAGGCCCTGTCCCGAGGACCACTGGTCCTGCTGGTACAAATCGGTTCCATACCACTCGTCGTCGGCCAGGGTGAAGACCGTCTTTGTGGTTGTGCCCGGATCGCCGGTATCGCCGTCGGTGGTTCCGCCGCCGCCGCTGCCCGAATCATCGGTATACGTGCCGCAGGACGCCAGCGAAAACGCCATTACGCCCGTCAACAATAACGCCAGAATTTTTTGCTTTTTCATAGAGATTTCTCCTTCTTTTCACAAGTTTCCAACCGCTCTTACGCCTCTCACTGCAACGGATGCACGCATGACACCTGATGCCCGAAGCCGACATTCAGGATTTTCGGGTCCTCCTTTTCACATTCTGCCGTCGCGTATTTACACCGGGAGTAAAACCGGCAGCCCGTTCCCAGATTGATCAGGCTTCCCGGATCGCCCTTCATGAGCTCCTTCGCACGGCCCCGAAGACGCGGATCCAGAATCGGCGCGGCGTCCATGAGCCCTTTCGTGTACGGATGCTTCGGGTGCTCCGTGACCTCCTCCGTCGGGCCGAACTCCACCAGCTTGCCCAGGTACATGACTGCGATCTTGTCGCTGATGTAGCGAATCACGTTCAAATCGTGGGTGATGACCAGATACGTCAGGTGCATTTTTTCCTGCAGGTCCAGAAGCAAATTCAATATCTGCGCCTGAACCGAGACGTCCAATGCACTGGTGGGCTCGTCGAGAATCATAATCTTCGGCGACAGCGCCAGGGCCCGAGCAATGGCTATGCGCTGCAGCTGTCCGCCGGAGAGCTGATGGGGGTAGCTGTCCAGATACCGTTGGTCCATCTTCACCATGTCGAGGACTTCCTTGGCCTTCCGGCGGGCCTCCGACCGGGGGACGCCGTGAATCACCATCGGACGCATGATGGAACTTTCCACCGTCTGACGGGGGTTCAGGTTCGACGCCGGGTCCTGGAACACGACCGCTATCTCCTGGTGCAGCTTTTTGAGGTCCTTCTTCGTCGCTTTCGACAGGTCCACGCCGTCGATCATCGCTTTGCCGCCGGTCATTTTCGTCAGGCTCAGCAGCACACGCGCCAAGGTCGTTTTTCCGCTGCCCGACTCACCGACCAAGCCCACGACTTCGCCCTCCTCAATGGAAAAGGAAACCCGGTCCACTGCCCGCACCACCTGACGGCTCGTGTCGAACATTCCTTTTGAAATCCGGAAGTGCTTCTCCATTTGGTCCAGTTCTACCATCTTTGCCATCCGTTACGCCCCCTTCCGGTCCGACGGTATCTCGTCCGGCGCCAGGAAACACCGGCACCGATGGGTTTCGCTGATCTGCGCCACCGCCGGCGTCTGCGTCCGACAGGTTTCCGTCGCGTACGGACACCGGTTCGCAAACCGGCAGCCCGGCTTCTTATCCAAAATACGCGGTACGGAGCCGTCGATGGTTTGTAAGCGGCCCTCTTTTTTCGTCTTGCGCGGGAGAGCCTGCATCAACAGCTTTGTGTACGGGTGCATAGGCCGCTCGAAAATCTCGAATACGTCCCCGCTTTCCACTACCTCGCCCGCGTACATCACCGCGATTTTGTCCGCCGCCTCCGCAACGAGGCCGAAGTTGTGGGTGATCATCAGTATCGCCGTGTTGTGCGTTTGTTTCAGTTCCTTGATGATCTCCAGGATCTGCGCCTCGATGGTTACGTCCAGGGCCGTCGTCGGTTCATCCGCAATCAGCAGGCGCGGGTCACGGGAAAGCATCATTGCAATCATCACACGCTGACGCATTCCGCCCGAAAGCTCATGAGGAAAACTGTTGGCGCGTTCGCCGGCGTCGGGCATTTTGACATCCTGAAACAGCGCAATCGCCCGCTTCATCGCCTCCTGCTTTTCCACCCGGTCCAGCATAATTGCCTCGCTCACCTGATTCCCCACGGTATAAACCGGGTTCAGCGAATCCAGCGGGTTTTGGAAAATCATACCAATTTCCCGTCCCCGGACCGCCTCCATCTCCTTTTCCGTATAGTTCCGGAGGTCCCAGCCCTCAAAGAGTATCTTGCCCTCAATCTTCGCGTTGCCGCCCGAGAGCAGACGCATGATGCTGTGCGCCACCGTCGATTTTCCGCAGCCGGACTCGCCGACCACCGCGAAAATCTCCCCCGGATACAGGTCCATGCTCACGTCGTGAACCGCCGACAGATACCCGCCCTTGATCTTGTAATCAATGCTCAGATGTTCCAGGCTCAACAGGGTTTCTTTCATTCCGTACGCCTCCCTTCTTATTGCGCTTTCATGTGGGGGTCCAGGATATCCCGCAGACCTTCGCCCAGCAGGTTGAAGCCCAGCACCGTGTACACCAGCGCAACGCCCGGGAAAATGCTCAGCCAGGGAGCGCGGATGATGTACTCGATTCCCTTGGACAGCGCAAGGCCCCAGTCCGGCGAGGGCGCCTGCGAGCCTAAGCCCAGGAAGGAAAGCGTCGTGGTGGAGAGAATCGTCGCCGGGAGGCTCATCGACACCATGACGATCAGCGACGGCACCACATTCGGCAATATGTAGCGGAACATGAGCGAAAAGGCCGTCTCACCGAAGGCGGTGCCCGTCTCCACAAAGGCCATGTTCTTCAGCGACATCGTTTTCGCACGCACCGGCCGCGCGTACGACGCCCAGCTTACCAGCGAAATTGCTATGACAGAGTTCGTCAGGCCCTTGCCCAGCAGCGTCACCACCGCCAGGGCCAGAATCGTACCTGGAATGCACCATGTCAGGTCCGTCAGGAAGGAGAAAACACGGTCCACCCAGTTGCCGAAGTAGCCGCAGATCAGACCCACCGTCACGCCCAGAACCAGTTCCAGCGTCGCGCCGATAAACGCTACCCAGAGCGTAATCCGTGTGCCCGCCACCACGCGGGAGAATACGTCACGGCCCAGCTCATCGGTGCCGAACCAGAATTCCGCCGACGGCGGCTGGAATTTCGGTCCCACCAGTTGTTCCGTATAGCCGTAGTGCGCGATCTGTTCGGAGAATATCGCAACGAGAAAAACGCTTGCCAGAATCAACAATCCCACCATGAATTCGCCGTTTTTCAAGCACGCCTGCAACGTTTCTTTCGCTTTGCCCCGTTCGTTCATCACTTGTCACCCCCGCCCATTGAAATCCGAATCCGCGGGTCGAGTATGCCAATGACGATATCACTCGCCAGGTTGCACACCACCGTCAGGGCCGCCACAATCAGCAATACCGCCTGCACGACGGGGAAATCCTGAACGATGATGGAGTTCAGCAGCAAACCGCCCATGCCGGGAATGTCAAAGATTTTTTCGATCACCACCGCGCCCGATATCAGCCACGGAATCGACATGAATACCTGTACCGTCACAATAATCAGCGCATTGCGCAGCACATGCTTGAACATTACGGTCCGCTTTGGGAGGCCCTTGGCCGTCGCCGTTGTCACGTACTTCTCATTCAGCACCTCCAATACCTCCGCCTTGGTCAGACGAATCGTACCCGCGATGCTGGCCGACACCAGCGCAAACACCGGGAGAATCAAATACTCCGGCCCCTTGAAGCCGCTGATTGGCAGCACCTTCAAGCCGACGCCGAAGGTCAGGATCAGCAGCGCGCCCAGCCAGAACGCCGGCATAGCCGTCAAAATGAGGGTGAAAACAACGGTGAAGCGGTCGAAGAACGAGTTCTTCTTGATAGCGCACAGCAAGCCGATCGGCAGCGCAATCACCATCTCAATCAGCAGCGACCACCCGCACAGCACCAGACTCCGCGGAATCCGGTCCCGCAGGAGGTCCGCCACGGGCACCTTGTAACGGGTGGAATTGCCGAAGTCGTGCTCCACAACAATCCCTTTCACCCAACGGAAATATTGCTGCGGAAGCGGCTGGTCATAGCCCATTTCGTGAGCAATCTCCGCTTTCTTCTCCAATGACACCTTCCGGTCGACGATCATATCCACGGGGTTGCCCGGCATCATGTAAAGCAGGCTGAACACCAGAATGGACACGGCCACGATCAGAAGGATTCCCTGAAGCACGCGCTTGATCAGATATCCTTTCATAAACGAACCTCCCTTTTTTGTGCGGGTACGGTCTCCACGCCGGGCGTCAGGACCCTGGCGCGACACGCTGATGGATTCTTGTGCCGCATTTCACCCCCCAGGCTTTTCCATTTCGGATGTAAAACCGCAGTGTCGCCGCCCGTTCCTCCGGGCGGTCCCAGCCGACGGCGGCAAAACGGCTGTCCTCACAGTAGAGCAGCCGGACCTTTTTTCCGTGACAATCCGCTGACAGCTCGCCGTCTTCGAGACGGACAATGCAATGTTTTGGGATGCCCTCCCGGGAAACGAAATCCCCGCAGAGCATCTCCGGCCGGCTGAATCTGCGTCCGCTCGGAACGGCGTAATCGTGACGGGTTTCCAAGGGGAGCCCCAGAAGGTGGTTATAGCACGCCCACTGGAATTCCTCGACGTCCAACTCGCCCTCGTTGCACAGAACCGCTGCGGAATACCCGCCCTCCAGGAAACCGCCGTGGGACGAAACGCCGCGGAGTCCGCCGGAGTGATCGCAGATCATCTTCCCGCCGAACTGCCGCTTCCGTAAACCCATGCAGTAGAACGGACGCTTCCGGAGGGGATATTCCAGGCCGAACATCGACTCCGTGACCTCCGGCGGAAAGAGCCTGCGGCCCTCCCACACGCCGCCGTCGGACAGCATCTGATAATACTTTGTCATATCCCGCGCCGTCGATTTCACGCACGCGCACGCCCGGAAAGGCGGCAAAACGGACCAGTTGCCGTCACACGTGAATGTGCCGTCGGGACCGCGCTCGAAAAGGTTCGTGATGTTCCCGCCGGCGAGCGCCTTTGCCTCGCTGCCGTCCAGGTCCAGGACCGTCCGCGTCATGCCTAAGGGACCGAAAATGCGCTCCTTCAGAAAATCCTCCAAGGGCATCCCCGCCGCCTGATCCACGATGTACGACAAAATGGCGTAGCCCTCATTGCAGTAGCTCATATATTCCCCCGGCGCGCCCAGGGGTTCGTAATTCCCAGCGGAAATATAGTCGATAATTTGTTCGATTTTGTTCATGCGGTTCGGAGCCGTCCGACGCATCTCGCGATACCACTCGCTGTCCGGTTCGACGCTGTTCATGGCAATCGACCATTCCAGCGGCTCCATAGGCGGAATGCCGGCCCGGTGCATGGCGAGACATCGGACGGTTACGCAGTCATCCGCCGCGCCGGGGATGTGAAAATCCGGAAAATACCGTACGATGGGGTCATCCAGACGCAGTCTGCCCTCGGCCTGCAAGATGCAGCAGGCCAGCCCCGCCATGGATTTGCTCATGGAGGCAATGCCGAAAATGGTGTCGGCATCGACGCCCTGTCTGGGTTCCAGGCTCCGCACGCCGAAGCCCTTTTCATACAAAACGCCCCCGGGACCACGGATACATACCGCCATACCCGGATACCCGCGGGCTTCAAAGAGCTTTGTGAGGTATTCGTCCAGCTTTTCCACATCTTCCATGTTCTGGTTTTCTCCCTTGTTTTATTCTATGTATGGATTATAAAGGATGTTGGAAATTTATGCAATACTTTTCCGGAATTTCGTCACTTTACCCAAGAGCGGTTCTGGACGCGTTTGCGCCCGCGCAAACGATTGCTTCAGGAGTTTCCGCGGAAGAAACGAGATTTTGCCGGAAAAATGTATAAAATTTCCCTTTTTTTCGGTTTTTATCACGCCCGGATTTCCGTGGAAGCTGTCAGAAAACGCCAGGAATTTTGGGATGATTGCCAGGAATTTTTGGCGCGTGTTCCGTCAGACGGAAACCGCCGGGTTTCTGGTAAAATGTGGCGCGGCGGCTTTTTTCCGGTTCGAAAGCACCCAAAAAAGACGCTGCCCAGGTTTCCCTAAGCAGCGCTGTTCCATTCATACCATTTGGTCCACAGAGGCATATAAAACCGTTTCACAGGTCGTAGAACTGTGGTGACGAAGCCAGAAGCGGTACTCTGGCGCCAGATGCAGAATGGCATCCATAATGGTCAGCAGGTCGCCCCGCCGGTGATACACGCAGATTGCCAAAAACGGACGGTCCCTTCTGATCGTATCCGCCGCGCCTTCCAGGGCCACGCACTCCGCCCCTTCAATGTCCATCTTGATAAACCCGACGGTGGCATCCTGCGTGTAATCATCAATCCGGACTGTATGGATTTCCTCGGTTTCCTGCCCGTTCCACTCGCCGGGACGCATCCAGACCGTCGGATCACATAGAAAACTTCCTCCGCCTCTCATAACCAGATTTTGCCCGGTTTTTCCGGAGGAAAGCCCCGCCTGTACCAGCTCAAAGTTCCGCAAGCCCCACGTTTCCGCACCTCTGCGGCAATGGTCATAATTCAGGGAATTTGGTTCAAAGGCAATGATCTTTGAATAGTCTCCGCCGCACCATTCCGCAAACTGACGGCTCGTTTCCCCGCCGCAGCACCCACCGTCGATAAAGGCCGTTCCCTTCCGGTAGAGCTGCGGGAACGGGAAGTATTGAAGCGGGTCGGGACAGGTGTCCATAAATGCAATGATTTGCTCCTCAGGGAACTGGCGGTCCCGCAGAATCTGCAGGATTTCCCGCACCGCCTGGGCCGCGACCACAACCTCATACTTCTCCGGATTGGCGCACACTTTCTCCGGAGAGAGAACCGGCTTTCCCAGCATTCCATTGGAAAACCGTTCCGCGTTCCGGCAGCAGAAACCGTAAAAGGGGATGTTTTCCGCCTGGAATCCCTCCGCGACCTGCCGTCCCGTCATGCCGGTCCCGTAAATGATGAACGAACGCCCGGCAGATTCTTCGGCGGCAAATGCATAGAACTTTTCTTTCATTTGCTCGATACGCCCCGCAGCCCTGGCGCCCATGCGGCCGTTTAGCTTCGCCAGCTCCGCGATGTGTGATGCTGTCGGACAGATATCCACCGCCAGTCTCGCCTCGAATACCTTCCGGGACTCCGCATCACTCAATTTGCCGTACAACTGTGACGCTCTCTCTACGGCGCTTCCAATCATCCTATGTTCAACTCCCTACACATTATGGATTGCTATTCTACTTCGTAGAATAGCACAGCAGGGTACCCTGCTGAAAATCTCGGACTTTACAGCGCTGCCTGGGAGATTTTCCCAGGCAGCGCTGCGGTTTGTTTTTGTCAGCCGCGTACAAATACGCTGCGGCGCAGACGCTTACACTTCTGCAGGAGCTTCCGCAGAGTCTCCAAACGCCTTGACGGCACGTGCCGTTTCGGCCCGTTTTTCTTCCAGGGACTCCTTCAGAATCATGTCCTTGACCTTCATCAGCCGGATGGTTGTTGCACGGTCGTTCTCATCCAGCTTCATGTTGATATACCGAATCGCTTCCTGCGTGTTCGGTATCATCACGTATTCCAGCGCGTTCACGCGGCGGCGGGTTTTCTCGATCTCCTCCGCCATCAGCTGCGCCGACTTCTCAATCTCCGCCAGCTTCAGCAGCTTCCGGAAAACCTTGCCCAAGGCGTCTACTGCCGTATCCAGCTCCCCGGAGGTCGCCGCGAAGCCGTACGGATAGATATCCGAATCCGAACGGGTCTGCGTCTGGAAGTCGTACACCGGCACGTTTACCGACATGATGTTCTGGAACGTCATTGTCAGCTCGACGCTCTGCTTCGGATAGACCAGCGCCTGTTCCAGCGCCTCCGAACTCATCAGCGCAGAGGCCACCGTGAACGCCCCGTGAACCGTCATGAGTTCTTCCTCCACCTCCGCGCGCAGCGCGCGCACTTCCCGCACAGTATCCAGAAACTGCTTCATCAGCTCATCCCGCTTATCCTTCAGCAGCTTGTGACCCCGTTGTGCGGTCCGCAGCTTGCCCTTGAGGCGGGTGAGCTCCATTCGGGTGGGGCTTACCGTGATGTTCGCCATCGCTTACCCCTCCTTACGGCTCGTCTTTCTTCGGCCAATACCGTTCAATCAGCTCCGGTTTGATACGTTTCAGCTCCGCTTTCGGCAGGATGCTCAGAAGCTCCCAGCCCAGGTTCAGGGTCTCCTCGATGGAACGGTTTTCCTCGTAGCCCTGGTTGACGTAACGGCGCTCGAACTCGTCGGCAAACTTCGCATACAGCAAATCCGTCGGGGTGAGGGCTGCTTCGCCCAGGATGCTCATGAGTTCCTTGTTGTCCTTACCGGTGGAGTACGCGGCAAAGAGCTGGTTCATGGTGTCAGCGTGATCCTCGCGGGTTTTGCCCTTGCCGACGCCCTTATCCTTCAGACGGCTCAGGCTCGGCAGCACGTCCACGGGAGGATGGATGCCCTGGCGGTACAGGGCGCGGCTCAGGATGATCTGACCCTCGGTGATATAACCGGTCAGGTCAGGGATGGGGTGGGTTTTGTCGTCTTCGGGCATGGTGAGAATGGGAATCATGGTAATGGAACCCTTCTTGCCCAGCTGACGCCCGGCGCGTTCGTACATCTGCGCAAGGTCCGTGTACAGGTATCCGGGGAAGCCGCGGCGTCCGGGGACCTCCTTTTTCGCCGCCGAAACCTCACGCAGCGCCTCGGCATAGTTCGTGATATCGGTCATGATAACCAGAACGTGCATATCCTTTTCAAACGCCAGATACTCCGCGGCGGTCAAAGCCATACGGGGCGTGGAAATACGTTCAACAGCGGGGTCGTTGGCGAGGTTTGAGAACAGAACGGTACGGTCAATCGCGCCGGTACGGCGGAACTCCTGCACAAAGAACTCGGATTCCTCAAACGTAATACCGATGGCTGCAAAAACCACCGCGAAATTACCGGCGTCGTCGCCTAGAACCTTCGCCTGACGTGCGATCTGCGCCGCGAGATTGGCGTGGGGCAGGCCGGAGCCGGAGAAAATCGGCAGCTTCTGACCGCGGACCAGGGTATTCAGGCCGTCGATGGTCGAGACGCCGGTCTGAATGAATTCGTTCGGGTAGTCCCGGGCGGCGGGGTTCATCGGCAGACCGTTGATGTCGCGGTATTCCTCCGCAAGAATGTCCGGACCGCCGTCAATCGGCTGGCCCATGCCGTTGAACACGCGCCCCAGCATATCGCCGGATACGCCCAACTGCAGCGGGTGGCCCAGGAAACGGACCTTTGCATCAGCGAGGTTGATGCCGGCGGCGGCCTCGAAAAGCTGCACAACCGCCGTGTCGCCGTTGACTTCCAGCACCTTGCCGCGCCGGACGCTTCCATCACCCAATTCCACCTCAACGAGTTCGTCGTAGGTGACGTTTTCCACCATACGGACCATCATCAGCGGGCTGACAATCTCCTCTACGGTTCTATATTCACGAATCATCCGTTCTCACCTCCCTGGGCGGCGACAGAAGCAATTTCCTGCTCCATCTCGCCCGCAATCTGCTCATAAACCGCGACGTACTCCTCAGCGGGCACGCTCTTGGCGCGGCCAATTTTCTCACGGGCCGGAATGTCGAATAACTGCATAACGTTCGCGCCCTTGGAAATGGCGTCCCGGCAAAGGCCCTCGTAGCGCAGGATCATCGCCAGCAGTTTTCCCTGCCGGTCGTAGCTGGAATAGCCGTCAATGTCGGTGAAGGCGTTCTGCTGCAGGAAGTCTTCCCGCACCATACGCGCCACTTCCAGCGTGAGCTGGTCGGCGGGGGACAGGGCGTCCTTGCCCACCAGCTGGACAATTTCGTTCAGGTTCGCCTCCTGTTGCAGGATGCTCATGGCGCGGCTGCGGTCCTGCATGAAGGACTCACCGAAGTTTTCGTCGAACCAAGGTTTCAGTGTATCCAGGTACAGGGAGTACGAGTTCAGCCAGTTGATGGCCGGGAAATGACGCTTGTACGCAAGCGAAGCGTCCAGCGCCCAGAACACTTTGACAATACGCATGGTTGCCTGAGAAACGGGTTCCGAGAGGTCGCCGCCCGGAGGCGAAACAGCTCCGACGGCGGTCAGGGAACCGCGGCGTTCGTCGCTGCCAAGGCACTCCACGCTGCCGGCGCGTTCGTAGAACTGCGCCAGACGGGACGCCAGATAGGCGGGATAACCTTCTTCGCCGGGCATTTCTTCCAGACGTCCCGACATTTCGCGCAGGGCCTCGGCCCAGCGGGAAGTCGAATCCGCGATAACGGCCACGTCGTAGCCCATGTCGCGGAAGTATTCGGCGATGGTGATACCGGTGTAAACCGACGCCTCACGGGCCGCGACGGGCATGTCGGAGGTGTTGGCGATCAATACGGTACGCTTCATCAGCGATTCGCCGGTACGGGGGTCTTTCAGCTCCGGGAACTCGCGCAGAACGTCGGTCATTTCGTTGCCGCGTTCGCCACAGCCGATATAGACGACGATATCCACGTCAGACCACTTGGCGAGCTGGTGCTGCACGACGGTCTTGCCGGAACCGAAAGGACCGGGAACGGCCGCGGTACCGCCCTTGGCAATCGGGAACATGGTGTCGATAATCCGCTGACCGGAGCAAAGGGGCTTGACGGGCGGATACTTCTTCTGATAAGGCCGCCCTACGCGGACAGGCCATTTCTGGCTCATGGTCAAGGGAACATCCTTGCCGTCGTTGGTAGTCAGCGTTGCGATGGTTTCGGTGACGTTGTAAGAGCCGCTCTTAATGCTCTTGATGGTGCCTTTCAGGTTGGGAGGAACCATGATTTTATGCAGCACGACGGGGGTTTCGGGCACGGTGCCGATCACGTCGCCGCCGATCACCTCTGCACCGGGCTTGACGGTGGCGGTAAACTCCCATTTTTTCTCATGGTCGACGGCGGAGACTTCGACGCCGCGGGTAATATTCGCGCCGACTTTTTCGACAATTTTTTCCAGCGGCCGCTGGATACCGTCATAAATACCCTCGATCATGCCGGGGCCAAGTTCGACGCTCATTGGCGCGCCGGTGGTTTCGACAACCGCGCCGGGGCCAAGTCCGGAGGTTTCCTCATAGACCTGGATGGAGGCGGCGTCGCCCTTCATGGTAAGGATTTCGCCGATCAGTCGCTGGGGGCCGACGCGAACCACGTCCGACATATTGGCGTCGGAGAGGCCGGTGGCGACCACCAGCGGACCGGAAACTTTAACAACTTTGCCGCTCAAACTCTAAAACCTTCCTTTCGGGATAGATTTGCACGAAATTCCAAACAAAAAATTCAAATCATTTTTCTGACGACATGCGCGCCAGAAAAACACCTCGACCTAACCGCCCAAGGCGGCGTCACCAGTCCGCAGGCTGGTGGCGATTCTCAAGGGGGAGCCCGCTCCCCCTTGAACGCGCGGAACGCGCGTTGAGGCGCTGCCTCAAGCTCCGCCAGGGGCGCCGCCCCTGGACCCTGCCGCCTTTGAAAAGGCGGGCGAAACTTTTCATTATTTAGAGGATGTCAGCCCCCACCGCGCGCTCAATAGCGCGTTGAATATTGTTTTTGCCAATTCCCAAAGAGCCTTGCCGCCCCGGAATGAGGATGATCGCCGGACGCAGTTCGTCCTTATAGCGCGACAGCACGTCATCCATTCCCTGGGCAAGCTGTTCGGTCAGATAAATGACCGCGCAGTCGGTTTTTGCCAGCTCCCGGATTTTGTCCTTCGCCTCCGCCGGATTGGAGACCGGGTAGGTATCCAGCCCCAGGGCGCGAAAGCCCATGACGGATTCCCAGTCGCCGACGGCAGCAATTCGGTAGGTTGTAGCCAAAAGATCACCGCCTTACACGTAACCGGCCCGCAGCCGGGACCGGATGACATCCGCAGGCAGTCCTGCGCTCCGGCCCATGAGGAGGATGCGGATATTGGTGTATTCGGTTTCACGCGCCGCCAGATACCCCAGCAGGGGCGCTTCCCCGAAGGGGACAAATTGAGCGCCGGCCAGATAATCGCTCACGGCGTCGTCACAGAGCTTTTCGAAATCGGTAAGCGAACCGCCCCGCAGGGCATCCGCGCCAGCTTCCGCAGCGGCCTGCAAACGGGTGGGCCCGTAAAGCTCACCCAGCGCGCCGCCGCCCGACAGTCCCGCCGCCTGCACAGCATCTACATCCAGCTCGCCGCCGGGCAGCAGCACAGTTTTCAGGAAATCGGCGCCCTTACCCATACGCAGCGTCCGCACCAGCGCACGAAGGTTCGCCGCGTCGATCTGGATTTGCACGTAACCCGCGAGAAACGCGCTTCCGGTTGCCTCTGCCACGTCAGTCATTTCCTGGCAGCACCAGCGGTCCAGAACGATATCGCTCAATTGAGGGTCGCGGGTGGTGTCAAGGGTTTCCTTGGCTTCGGCGGCAGCGGCGGCCAGTCCAGACGGCAGATTCTCCGTCCGGCCGGTTTCCAGAGCGTCTTTCAGCTCCGCCGCCGGGACACGTCCCATATCCATGAGCATGGAATCGGCGGACGTATTCATCGCGTCGGCCTTGAGAATCGCCTTGACGTTATGATAGTCGTATTTCAGCTTGAAAATGTCGATATACCTGGGGTCAGGCGCACCGTCGGCGAGGTCAGAGAGGGTCGCCTCCCGCGCCGCGGAAAGGGCCGCATCCATGGCCTCGGGATTCCCGGGATTGAGTTCCGGGTATCCGCACTCCTGAAGGATTTTTACGGCCTCCTCACTGCTGCGGGCGTCCAGAATTTGTTCCATACGCTCCCGCGAGAGCAGAGAGGTTTCCATCGCCTTGATCCGGGCAGAGATCGACAGGTAATCGGTGTCCTTGATTTTGGTAGCCAAACGTGACACGCCTCCTTTTTAACCCTCCGGGAACAGCTTTTTTGCGACAGCCCCTGCGGTCTCAGCCTTTTGCAGACGAACAAGGGTATCGAAGGCGCAGTTGACCTCCACGCTGCCCGACCGCAGGATAAAGCCGCCTTTAATTGGACGGGTTTCCTGGGAGAGGGTCAATTTTTTCCCGCCGTCCTTGTTGGCCTTTTCCACGGCGGCCTTACCAGCTTTTTTCTGGTCTTCCGGGGAGAAAATGACCTCCTCCTTCCCGTTGGAGCTGGCCTGCGCCAGCAGCCCGGCCAGAACGTCCGTATACTGTTCCGCGGGCATGGCGCAGAGCTTTTCCAGGGCCAGCTCATACGCCTTCTCGACCATCTCCTGCTTTGCGGCCAGGAGGGCCTTTCGGGCCTCCATCTGGGCAGTACCGGCCAGACGCTCCTCGCGTTCGGCGGCTTCCTTACGGTTTTTTACGGCAAAGCCAGCGGCTTCGGCTTCGGCTTCGGCCTTGTACTTCGACGCAATCCGCCCGGCCTCCGCCCGGGCTTCATTGAGCACGCGGTCGATTTCAGCCTGAGCGTCGGCCTGGATGCGCTGGGTGATTTTATCAATACCATTCATTGTTGAATCCCCTTTCTTTGGGGCCGATTAAGAAATGTTAATGATCATCAGCATGGAAGCCAGCAGGGAAAGGATGGCGTAAAATTCCACGGTGATGCAGAGCACCATGCCCTTGGACCAGTCGTCGGGCTTCTTGGCGAGGATGTTGATGGAGCCGGCAGCCACGCGGCCCTGGGCAATGGCGGAGAAGAGTCCGCCGAGAGCCATCGGCAGGCAGGCAAAGAGGTACTGCATGCCCTGTGCGACAGTCATCTGAGGCAGCTCGCCGCCCAGCAGGCCCATGGAGAAAATGGCGAAGAACCAGACCACCAGTCCATACAGGCCCTGAGTACCAGGGATAACTTGCAGAATCATGACTTTACCGAACTTGCCGGGGTCCTGGCACAGCAGGCCCGTACCGGCCTCACCGGCGATGCCGGTACCCTTGGCGGAGCCGATGCCGGGCAGGACCGCCGCGAGACCCGCGCCAAGCAGCGCAAAGGCCAATCCGCCGATGCTTCCGAGGAACGTGAGTAAGCTCTGCGCTTCTACCATTTGATTCAAGTCCATTGTTATTTCCTCCTAATTTTTTACTGAATATCCACATATTTGGGGTTGATTTCCAGGGGACGGAAAGGCTTTCCGCCGTCCTCATAGAACTTGCCAAAGTATTCCAGGCATTGCAAACGCAGGTCATGCACATAGCAGCCCAGCAGGTTGAGCGCGAAGTTAAGAGCGTTGCCCGCCAGGGAGATGACCAGGAAAATAAGGATGTTGCCCGGAATTGCGCCCAGAGTATTGAAGACCTGGGCAATGACGCTGCCCGCCAGCATCAGGGCCATCAGACGGGCATAAGAGAGGATATCGCCGAAATAGCCCGTCACATGGTTGTAGAGGGACCCGAAGATTCCCATGATTTTGCCCATCCCCTGACCAGTAATCAGCGGCCCGACGATCACAAGGGCAATGCCGGCATAGAGAACCAGATTGGTAATCCCGGCGGCCATGAGACCGATGCCGAGGAACACCACCCACCACGTCACTTCTTCAAAAATGGCGTCCAGGACGTTTCCGGCTTTGATCTTGCGCACGAAGCTGATTGCCATACCGGTGATGATCTGCACGAGGCCGAGGGCCATTGCGCCGACGAGAATCATTAAGGTGTCGTTGAGCGGCGTGAACAGCGAGGGCAGTGCAAAGGAGCTCTGTCCTTTGGTAAGGATGCTGACGACCTGGGTCAGGAAATCGCCGAAGAAGCCGCCGGTAATGGCGCCCCAGATAAAGGTCGAGACGCCGCAGAGCTGCATCAGGCCCATCATATGGCCCATGGTGCCCTTTGGACGGAACTTTTTGGCGACGATGGTTCCCGCCAGGAACATCAGAATGCCATAGCCCATATCGGCCATCATGATACCGTAAAACAGGATAAAAAACGGGGCCATGAGGGGGTTTGGGTCGACGTTGCCGTAGGACGGCAGCGAATACATTTCCGTCACCATGTTCAGCGGCTTCGTGAACCAGTTATTTTTCAGCTGTACCGGCACGTCCGGGATTTCGTCTTCGGTAGGATCGGCGGCTTCCCAGGCGCAGCCGTAGTCATCCAGGAGCGTCTGCACCTGCGGCAACCGTTCTGCGGGGACCCAGCCCTCAAAAAACAAAATGGTGCCGTCGGTCAGAAGACGTTCGGCGTTGGTATGCTTGGCGGCTTCCGCCGTAAGCCGGTCAACGTAAACCTGCAGGGATTCCTTTTCCGTGCCGCAGGCGGCGATTTTAGCCTCAGCCTCCTGACGCAGCTTCTGGTTTTGGGACAGCTCCCGGTCCAGCGCCTGTACGTTTTCCGCCGCGGTTCCTTTCAGGTCCTGGAAGGCCGTCACACTGAATCCGTAAGGCCGCAGCAATTCCAGGGCGGCCTCATCGTCGTCGCGGTGGCAGACCAGCAGGCAGTACCGCTGCTGTTTCCCGCCGCTGACCTCGAACAGTTCCGCGGCAAGATTTGCGCCGGCCAGCTCATTGGCAACCGCGCCCGTCTCCACTGCGCCGGGGAACACGCCCAAACGGTAAACCACGTGCGGAGTACCGTTGAGTTCCAGGGGCATATCCAGGGAGACCCAGGGCTCCAGGCCCGCCCGGCGGGATTGCAGACGCCCCTCCTCCCCTTGCAGCCGCGAAATTTCCTGCAAGGCAGCGTTGATGTTCCCGCAGACCTCCCGGGCTTTGGTCACGGTGTCGTCGCTGAGGAACATCTCCTGCGCCACGGGGCGGCGCTGGATGAACAGGCCGTCCTTGGCGCCAGCGTACCGCTTGAGGGCGTCCAGGGCGGCGTTGGCGCGGGTGAGTTCGGTTTTCGTCTCCGTGAGGGCAGAGGCGTCCCGCCGCAGCAGCGCGGACCACGCCGGGTCCGCGAGTTTGGCGTCCGGCTCACTGATCTCCACGCAGCCCAGCCGGAGCAGCTGGCCCAGCAGGTCTTCCCGGCGGTTGGCCATCGCCAGAACGCGGAGCTTTTTCATTTTTACAATGGCCATCTCAGTGCTTCACAACCCTTCCCACGATAAACTCTGCCGCCTCCTCCAAATGGTGCTTTGCCTTTTTTTGGAGGTCCGCGGCGGCGGCCTCGGCAGCCCGGCCCGTCTCCGCCGCCCGGACGGCGGCTTTTTCCTCCGCCTGCCGCAAGAGGGCTTTTCCCTCTTCCAGCGCCGCGGCGCGGGTCTGCTGCACCAGAGCCTGCCCGTCGCGCTCCGCGCCGGAGAGGATCTGACGCGCTTCCGCCTCAGCCGCCGCGCGGCGTTCCCGGGCTTCGCGCTCCACCTGCGCCACCTTTTCGATTGCTTCCAGGGACATCATTTTCACCTTCTCTCTTCGACATACAGAAACCAGGCGGTCCGGGCGGCTGACGCCTCTTTTGGCAGGCGGCGGCATCCGCATCCGGCCCGCATGGCCGTCTCTCTTGACATTATAGCCCAGCCGCGTCATCTTTGCAAGGCATATTTTCATAAATTACCAGAGAAACCATAGGAAAGGTGTTTTTTTCGGGGAAAAACGGAGCAGCGCGTACCCGGTTTACCGGAGGGCTTCGGAAAAAAATCCGGCAGTCTTTTCCCGGTTTTGATTTCTTTGCAGGCCCGGCGGAAAGTGTCCTGATTTCTGCATTTCGGGCAGAATTACCGCTCTACATCACATTAAAGTGCTGAAAGAGAGGGTTTTGTATCGCGGAAAAGATGGGCAGTCCGGCGCGAAACATATAAAATACAGTTGACAAAGCGGGGATTTTTGTTAAAATAGTGGAAGCTCAAAAGGTGTACGCCTATGCGGGAACAGTTTCCCGGGGAAACCAACGTTTGCGTTTCTGGTACGCCCGGCGGCACAAATTTTTAGGAGGTTTATAATGAAGAAGTTTCTCTGCATGTTGCTGACGCTCGCCATGGTCTTTACTCTGGCGGCCTGCGGCGGCAACGACACCCCGTCCACCCCTGACAACTCCCAGCCCAACACCGGCGACGCTTCCGGCGACACTGCCGGCGATACGGGTGACACGGGCGACACCGGCGATACTGCCGGCGATTATCACATCGGCATCATTACCGGTTCCGTTTCCCAGTCCGAGGACGACCGCCGCGGTGCGGAGGCCTTCCAGGCCGAGTACGGTGAGGACCGCATCAAGCTTGCCATCTACCCCGACAACTTCACCGAGGAGCTGGAAACAACCATTCAGACCATCGTGAATATGTCCGACGACCCGGACATGAAGGCCATTATCGTGAACCAGGCCGTTCCCGGCACAACGGAAGCATTCCGTCAGATCAAAGAACGCCGCCCCGACATCATCTGCATCGCGGGTGAGTCTCACGAAGACCTGCCGGAAATTGGTTCCGCCGCCGACCTTGTTTGCAACAACGACTTTGTTTCCCGCGGCTACCTGATTATCCGCACTGCTCACGAGCTGGGCTGCGACACCTTCGTTCACATTTCTTTCCCCCGTCATATGGCCTATGAGACCATGAGCCGCCGCGCGGCCATCATGGAGGAGGCCTGCAACGATTTCGGCATGACCTTCGTGCAGGAAACCGCTCCCGACCCCACCACTGACGTAGGCATCCCCGGTGCGCAGGCGTATATCCTTGAGAAAGTGCCCGAGTGGGTCAGCAAGTACGGCGAAAACGCCGCCTACTTCTGCACCAACGACGCGCATACCGAGCCCCTGCTCAAGCGCCTGCTCGAGTACGGCGGCTACTTCATCGAAGCCGACCTGCCCTCTCCTCTGATGGGCTATCCCGGCGCGCTGGGCCTGGACCTCACCGAGGAAGCGGGCGATTTCGCCAAGATTCTCGCGAAGGTGGAATCCTCCATCTCTGACGCCGGCGGCGCGGACCACTTCGGCACCTGGGCTTATTCTTACGGCTACACCCTGTCCGCCGGCCTCGCGCAGCACGCCATGAACGTCATCGACGGCAAGAGCGAGCTTCAGGATATGGACGACGTTGCTTCCGCCCTTCAGGTCTACTCTCCCGACGCGGAGTGGAATGGCTCCGGCTATACCAACGCCACCACCGGCGTCAAGTCCGACAACGTGTTCCTGATCTATCAGGATACCTATATCATGGGCAACCCCGGCCATTACATGGGCAACGCCCAGGTGGAAGTCCCCGAGAAGTTCTTCACCATCAGCTGAGTTACCCCCTCTTTGCCTGATTACAGGGGGGATATGGGGTTTCCGGTCCCCACCCCCTCGGGGACCGGCCCCCGCCCCCTCTGTATTCAGAGTTTCGAAAATAAAAGAGAAATTTCAGGAGGTTCGTCATGAAAAAGTTTCTCTCCATGCTGCTGGCGCTGGCGATGGTTCTCTCCCTCGCAGCCTGCGGCGGAAACAGTAACGGCGGGGGCAGCGGCTCCGTTCAATCCGGCGGCGATGCGTCCCAGGACAGCGGGGACGGCGGCGGCGAGGATGCCGGCGAAAATTATCACATCGGCATCATCACCGGCTCCGTCTCCCAGACCGAGGACGACCGCCGCGGCGCAGAAGCCTTCCAGGCCAAATACGGCGAGGACCGCGTAAAACTCGCCATCTACCCCGACAACTTCACGGAGGAAATGGAGACCTCTATTCAGACCATTCTCAACATGTCTGATGACCCGGACATGAAAGCAATCATTGTAAATCAGGCCGTCCCCGGCACGACGGAGGCGTTCCGTCAGATCAAGGAGCGGCGTCCGGACATCATCTGCATTGCCGGTGAGCCGCATGAGGACCTGCCGGAAATCGGTTCCGCCGCCGACCTGGCCTGTACCAGCGACTTTGTTTCCCGCGGCTACCTCGTCATCCGCGCCGCCCACGAGCTGGGCTGCGACACCTTTGTGCATGTCTCCTTCCCGCGGCACCTTGCTTACGAAAGCATGAGCCGCCGCGCGGCCATCATGGAGGCCACCTGCAAGGAGTACGGCATGACCTTCGTCCAGGAGACCGCCCCTGACCCGATTACAGACGTTGGCGTTCCCGGCGCACAGGCGTTCATTCTGGAAAAGGTGCCCGAGTGGGTGGACAAGTACGGTCAGAACACGGCCTTTTTTGCCACCAACGGCGCACATACGGAACCGCTGCTCAAGCGTCTGATGGAGTGCGGCGGCTACTTCGTGGAAGCCGATATGCCGTCCCCGCTGAAGGGCTACCCCGGCGCGCTGGGCCTGGACCTCACTGAGGAAGCGGGCGATTTTGAAAAAATCCTCGCCAAGGTGGAACAGGCCATTGTGGAAGGCGGCGGCGCGGGACGCTTCGGCACCTGGGCTTATTCCTACGGTTACACCCTTTCGGCTGGCCTTGCCGAGCATGCTATGAACGTCATTGAGGGCAAGAGCGAGCTGCTGGACATGGACGACCTTTCCTCGGCGTTCCAGGTCTACACCCCGAATGCGGAGTGGAACGGTTCCGGTTACGTCAACGCCACTACCGGCGTCAAGTCCGACAACGTGTTCCTCGTCTATCAGGATACCTACATCATGGGCGACCCGGGCTGGTACATGGGCAACGCACAGGTGGAGGTCCCCGAAAAATATTTCACAGTCAGCTGACAACACAAATCTTTCACAAACGCAGGGGGAGGCAGACCTCCCCCTGATTTTCTTAGGTAGGGTGCAGTTTATGGAAAAACAAGGTACTCCCCTCTTGCAGATGCAGAACATCAAAAAGGATTTCTTCGGCAATCAGGTCCTCACCGATATCAATTTCACCCTGGGCGCAGGCGAAGTCCTGGGCCTGTGCGGCGAGAACGGCGCGGGCAAGAGTACGCTCATGAAGATCCTTTTCGGGATGGATGTCATCCGGGAAACCGGCGGGTACAGCGGCGACGTCCTCATTGACGGCCAGAAGGTCACGTTCAACACGCCCTTCGACGCACTCGCCGCCGGAATTGGTATGGTTCACCAGGAATTCTCTTTGATTCCCGGCTTTACTGCCGCAGAAAATATTGTTCTGAACCGGGAACCCGTCAAGAAAACGCTTCTTTCCGAGGTGTTTGGCGACCGGCTCAATACCCTCAACTACAAGGCCATCGCGGAGACCTCCGCCAAGGCCATCGAAAAAATGGGCGTGGAGATTGACGCCAACATGCGCATCAGCGATATGCCTGTCGGTCACAAGCAGTTCACCGAAATCGCCCGGGAACTGAGCAAAGATCAACTGAAGCTGCTCATTCTTGACGAGCCCACCGCCGTTCTGACGGAAAAGGAAGCCGCCGCGCTTCTGGATTCCATCCGGAAAATGTCGGCCCAGGGCATCGCGGTCATCTTCATCACCCACCGCCTCCACGAAATTTTGTCGGTGTGCAACAAGGTGGTGGTCATGCGGGATGGCTACGTCGTCCGCGACGTGCCCGCCGAGGAGACCAGCGTCTCCGACATTACCAAGTGGATGGTGGGACGGAACGTGGAAGCCCCCGCCGCCGCGCCGGACAAACAAACCGCTTCGGCAGCTTCCGCCGGAAAAGCGATTCTTTCCATCCGAAACCTCTGGGTCGATATGCCCGGCGAAACTGTGCGAAACGTTACCCTGGATGTACAGGAGGGCGAGATTTTAGGTATCGGCGGTCTTGCCGGACAGGGAAAACTGGGTATTCCCAACGGCGTCATGGGCTTGTACGACGCTGGCGGGCACGTGGAATTTGACGGGAAAGAGATTCCCCTCAACAACCCCAAGGCGTGCCTTGACGCATCCCTTGCGTTCGTCTCCGAGGACCGCCGGGATGTGGGTCTGCTCCTGGACGAAAGCCTTGAGTGGAACATTGCATTCCCGGCGATGCAGGTGCAGAACAAGTTCCTCAAGCACATCGGTCCGATTGCCCTCCGGGACGAAAAGGCCATTCAGGAAGTTACCCGGAAGTATATTGACGAGCTGATGATCAAATGCACCAGCAGTCAGCAGAAGGCCCGGGAGCTCTCCGGCGGCAACCAGCAAAAGGTATGTCTTGCGAAGGCTTTCGCGCTGGAACCGAAATTCCTCTTTGTTTCCGAACCCACCCGCGGCATTGACGTGGGTGCAAAGGCCCTGGTTCTCGACGCGCTGAAGAAGTTCAACCGGGAACGGGGCGTTACCGTGGTCATGATCTCCTCCGAATTGGAGGAGCTGCGGCAGACCTGCGACCGGATTGCGATTGTCTCCGGCGGACGCATCGCGGGGATTCTCCCGGCGTCGGAGTCGTCGGAGGAATTCGGTATGCTGATGGTCAGCCAAGTGAAGTAAGGAGGGAACACAATGGGTTATGTTGGTATCGCCGAGGGCCTGCGTTACTGGATGAAACGCATGGAAATGCCCCGGCTCATAATCGCAGGATTTTTGGTTCTGCTCTATGTGATTGCCCCGTTTGTCGGGGCGGATTTCCCCACGCAGATTACAAACACAATCAACCGTTTCAGCTGGAACGCCGTCCTCGTTCTGGCGATGGTGCCGATGGTGCATTCCGGCTGCGGCCTGAACTTCGGCTTACCGCTGGGCATTATCTCGGGCCTGCTGGGCGCGACGCTTTCCATTCAATTCGGCTTCACGGGCCTTTTGAGCTTCGTGATGGCGATTGTGATTGCGACGCCGTTTTCGGTATTGTTCGGCACGGGGTACGGCACGCTGTTGAACAAAATCAAGGGCGGCGAAATGATGATTGCCACGTATGTGGGCTTTTCAGCGATTTCGTTCATGTGCATGATGTGGCTGCTGCTGCCGTACACCAGCCCGACGATGGTCTGGGGCCTGTCCGGCGCGGGCCTGCGTCCCACGATCTCCCTGGAGGGCTTCTACGATCAGGTTCTTGCAAATTTCCTCCACATTAAGATTGGTAATTTTGAAATCCCAACCGGGTCCCTGTTGTTCTTCGCGCTGCTGGCGTTTTTGATGTGGCTGTTCCTGCGCACCAAAACCGGCACGGCCATGACGGCGGTCGGCTCGAACCGGGTGTTTGCCCAGGCCGCCGGCATCAACGTCGACCGCACCCGGACGCTCTCCGTCATTCTCTCCACGTGGTTAGGCGCGGTTGGCATCCTGGTTTACCAGCAGGGCTTCGGGTTCATCCAGCTCTACACCGCCCCCAACAACATGACGCTGCCTACGGTCTCCGCGATTCTGATTGGCGGCGCGTCGGTGAACAAGGCGTCGATTCCGAACGTGATTATCGGTACCATTTTGTTCCAGGGCATGGTCACGATGACGCCGACCATCATGAACGCTCTGATTCACATGGACATTAGCGAAGTGGTGCGCGTGATTGTCACACAGGGTATGATTCTCTACGCCCTGACCAGAAAGCCCGAGGGGGGGAATTGAGCATGAAGCAAAATAAGGTACTGAATTTTCTGCTGAACAATATGGTGCCGATTATGTTCATCATTATCTGTGCCGTACTGATTCCTCTGTCGGGCTTCTCCGCGGGGTATCTGCTCAACGAAATTATTACCCGTATGGGCCGGAACACGTTCCTGGTTCTCTGCTTACTGTTCCCGATCATGTCCGGCATGGGCCTGAACTTCGGCATGACGTTAGGCGCGATGGCGGCGGAAATTGCGATTATTTTCGTAGCCGACTGGCAAATCTGGGGTCTGCCGGGAATCGTGCTGGCGGTGATCCTGTCGCTTCCGATTTCAGTGGCCCTGGGCTGGCTCTGCGGCACGATCATGAACATGGCGATTGGCCGGGAAATGATCACCGGCTATATCATGAACTTCTTCATCGGCGGCTGGTATCAGCTGGTAGTGCTGTTTATGATGGGGCCGATTATCCCGATTGTCCACAGCTCCATCAAGCTCCCCCGGGGCTACGGCATCCGCAACACGGTCAGCCTGCTGAATATGCGCCAGACCCTGGACGACCTGTTAGCAATCCGCATCGGAGGCATCAAGATTCCGGTTCTGACGTTCCTGCTTATTGGTCTGCTGTGTCTGTTTATCGTCTGGTTCCGCCGGACGAAGCTGGGCCAGGATATGCGGGCCGTGGGACAGGATATGAACGTCGCCCGGGACGCGGGCATCAAGGTCGAGCGCACCCGCATCATTTCCATCATCATGTCGACGGTTTTCGCCGGGTTTGGCATGGTCATTTATCTGCAAAACATGGGCAACCTCCCCACCTACACTGCACACAGTCAGATCGGTATGTTCTGCATTGCGGCTCTGCTGGTAGGCGGCGCGTCGGTGGAAAAGGCTTCCATTAGCAACGCCTTCCTTGGCGTGACGCTCTTTCACCTGATGTTCATTGTCGCGCCCGCCGCCGGTACGGAGATCATCGGCGATTCGATGATTGGCGAATACTTCCGCGTGTTTGCCTCCTACGGCGTCATTACGCTGGCGCTGATCATGTATGAGATGAAGAAGCGCAGAAGCAAAGGGCAGGCGGGTCAGATGCTGGCCCAGGCCCAGCGAGAGGAGGAAGCGTCGTGAAGTCCAAACGGAGAGTGCTGATTTGCCTGCTGTCGGTGGCGGTATTGGCTGCCATTGCCGCCGTGATGATGATTATTGGCCGCGGGCACACGATTTACGTGGACAACCGGAGCGTCGACTATAACGGGCAGACGTATGAAGCGCCTTACAAAGTGACCGTCTACGTCAAGGACGAACAGATCGCGAAGCTCTACGACAAGGAGCGCGGTATGTCCACCTGGATTGGTCAGAATTTCCAGATGACGCTGGAAGTCATGGAAAAAAAGGGCGGCGACGAGGTTTTGCAGACCATCCAGCTCAAGCTGCCCTATGACATGGACGGTATTATCGTGAACCTTCCGGCGGTGCTAGCGGGGCTTCCGGAAGAAGCCTGGCTGACGGAGTTCATTCCTGCGCCGGTGGTGGAGGAAGACGACGGCGAGATTCCCGGCGAGAGTGACGAGTTCGGTCTCGAGGGCGACATGGGCGACGATATGGGCCTTGGCGGCGATATCTGATTTTTTGTAAAATTCCGGAAATCCCTGTAAATTTCAAAAATTATGTCAGACATACCGCTCATGCTTCCGGCATGAGCGGTATGCATAAGGAGGAGCACATGGCGATTTTATCTGGATTGGAACCAAAAAAGGTATTCGAGTATTTTGAGAAACTGAGCAGCGTACCTCACGGCAGCGGCAACACGAAGCAAATCAGTGATTTGTGTGTTGGATTTGCCAAGGAATTGGGGCTTGCTTACCGGCAGGATGACGCGAATAATGTCGTCATTTGGAAGCCTGCCTCCCCCGGCTACGAAGACGCGCCAACGGTAATTCTGCAAGGGCATATTGATATGGTGTGTGCGAAAGAGCCGGGATGTGGGAAGGATATGGCTGTCGAGGGCCTGGACCTTAAGACGGACGGCGAATGGGTATGGGCAGACCAGACCTCTCTGGGCGGAGATAACTGTATCGCGGTAGCGATGGCGCTGGCTGTCTTGGCCGACGACACCCTCCCCCACCCTCCTCTGGAAGCCGTCTTCACCACCGAGGAAGAAACGGGCATGGACGGTGCGCAGGCGTTGGATTGCAGCGATTTGAAGGGACGTCTTCTGCTGAACCTGGATTCAGAAGAGGAAGGCGTTTTCACGGTCTCCTGCGCCGGCGGGATGCGGGTGGACTGTCTGCTTCCGGGCACGCTGGAAGCGGTGGAAAACGCATCAGGGTTTGCAGTGACGCTCTCCGGGCTTCAGGGCGGCCACTCCGGACAGGATATTGGCAAGGGCCGCGGGTCGGCGAACCCGCTGATGGTTCGCACGCTGTTTACAGCGATGGAACGGATATCGGGGCTGCGTCTGACGGATATCCGCGGCGGACGGTTTGACAACGTGATTTGCCCGCAGAACGAAGCAAGGATAAGCGTTCCAGCGGATCGGGCCAACGATTTCCAGGCGTTTATCCGGGAGTTCGACGCCGTGCTGAAAAACGAATACGCGGGCTGTGACACAGGCGTAAGCCTGACGTGCGCCCCAGCGTCGGTGGAGCGGGCCTGGACGGCCCAGGCAACCTCAGACGCGCTGCACACACTTCTGGCGCTGCCCCAGGGCGTCCAGGCGATGAGCACGGATTTCCCGGGCATGGTACAAACCTCCCTGAACCTTGGTCTGATTTCCTTGGAGGAAGATGGTCTGCATTTTTCGTTCTCTCTGCGTTCGAGCATTGCGTCGCAGAAGGAGATGCTGTTCCAGCGGTTACGTGCAATTGTGGAATATGGCGGCGGCACGGTTTCGCAGCGGAGCAGTTACCCCGGCTGGCAGTATGTACGGGATTCAGCGGCGCGGGAACGTCTGCTGACGGTTTACCGTGATCTCAGCGGACAGGAAGGGGTCATAATGGGAACCCACGGCGGCTTGGAGTGCGGATTGTTTATCGAGAAAATTCCAGGGCTTGACGCAATTTCGTTTGGTCCGGAACTGCACGATGTACACTCACCGCGGGAACGTCTGAACGTCCCCTCTACCGCCAGGACGTACGCGCTTGTGTGCGAGTTTTTGAAGCGGAGCAACGCGCAGGGCGCGTAATTGAGAACCTTGCAGAATACAGTGTCTTTCGTGTTTACACAGGAGACAAAAAGCCGTCCGGCGGAAACGCCGGGCGGCTTTGTCCGGATGCAGAAAGAGTCTGAAAATTTGAAAAAAGACTTGACTTTTTCGGATTGTCTGGTATAATGGTACTCGTTCCAAATCTTGAGAATATGGTTATGGAGAAGTCGCCTAGTTGGTCGAGGGCGCATGATTGGAAATCATGTAGGCCCCTAAAGGGTCTCGAGGGTTCGAATCCCTCCTTCTCCGCCAAAGTAAAAGCCTTGTATTGCAATAGATACAGGGCTTTTCTTTTTGTACTTTTCATGCAATTTACCCCTAAGCATACCCCTATCCGGATTTTTACCCCTTTTTCGCAAGTCCGTCATAGTAACTCTGCATTCGGGCCGCTGTGTCTTTCATCATCTGTTCCGAGGTGTGCGCATAGACATTCAGCGTGAAGGAAGCCGTCGCGTGTCCCATCAAACTTTGTACACTTTTTATGTCGGCTCCACTGGCAATAGCGACCGTCGCCGCAGTGTGCCCTTACGGTATAATAAGGACAAATCAGAAAAGCCCTTGTTTGCAACGGGTTTCAGGTCTGTCCTTGTTTTTTTCATTTATTTCCCCCACGAAAATAAGTATAGTGAGAGGTTGCCAGAAAGTGAAGTGTACCATTAAGGACAAATAAATTGTATCGCACCCAACTAGAGTGTCAATGTCCCGGCTGGGTGCTTTTGTGGGAGCTGATGATAAAACTGATGTAGGGTATAGCACCACTTGGAAGATGCGGCGAAGATGAACCCGGGCGGGTTATCTATGAAGGAACGGAGGACGTTCTTAGACGTTCCCGTACCAAGAGCTCACCAGCAAACAGACTGAACACCAACAAGGAATGACGCATTTCTGTACTCTTCCGCTAGAGTGTATAAAAATGTATCCTGTGGAGTAGCTATCTAGATCGCGGCTGCTGCATCATTCCATGTGATATGCGTTGCTTTACTCCATTCAAGGGACATACCCCTACGCCGTTCTGCGGCTATCCCCGTGGCACCATAACGTCACTTACTCTCTGCTAATCATGCGAAGCATGAAGCCACGCCGTCAGGTGTGTTCGACCAGACGCAAAACGTCCGCTCCTGGGGGTGGGGGACACCAACAAGCGAGTAGGAATATCTGAAAAGGATATTCCCACTCATTGCTTGCTTACGTTATAACTTCGCTATCATGCCTCCCTTTGATAAGTCTCTCTGAAAATAGCTGTAGCTTTAACAATGGAAAAATATTTTTCCGGGCATATCGCAACACCGCGAGAACGCTTGGAGTTACAAACTTCAACTCAATTTCCGGAAGACACCATAGGGTATTATGTACATACTAGATAGTAAGAAACTGCATCAATAGGTTAAATGTGAAAACAAGAGTATGAAAAACAACAATCAATTAGGCCACCTATACAGAGTTGATGATATTTCATAATCTTTTAGAAAGGCGACAAGCGTTGTTGAGATAGATTAAAGAACATTGTTCTTATCCAGCGTTTAGGAAAACTTCCCATTCAGACTTGATTCATACTGAAATATCCGCTCTAACATCCGGTTTCTGGGAAATACTCTGCTCAAATATTTCGCAATGCCAAATATCGGCAAAAGCCTTGAATAGATATTGCTCAATGACCTCTTGTGATCAAAATACGGATTTCGTACCATGGTTATTGGCAGCGGCAGATGTCGCTATTTGCTCTATTTTCGGCTCTTCCAATTTTGTGGTGGATAGCCCCTAAATCAACCCTCTTTTTAC